>DMYK01000462.1:743-864 GCA_003483675.1 Microcoleaceae cyanobacterium UBA11344 | reverse complement strand
ACCCTTAACAAAAGGCTAACTTCTTGCTCCCCCCCTTACCAAGGGGGGGCTGGGGGGGGTAAAAGAGTAGATGCAATAAACGATTAAATCTCATGTACATTTCTAACTCTTGCTCCCCACC
>DMYK01000462.1:0-613 GCA_003483675.1 Microcoleaceae cyanobacterium UBA11344 | reverse complement strand
GGGGGGCTGGGGGGGTAAAAGAGTAGATGCAATAAACGATTAAATCTCATGTACATTTCCAACTCTTACTCCCCACCATTAACAAAAGGCTAACTCTTGCTCCCCCCCTTAGCAAGGGGGGGCTGGGGGGGGTAAAACACCCGATGTTCTCAACGATTTAATCCCCTCAACAATCACCTCTAAAACCCCATCCAAATTATGATAAACATCATCATTAGTAAACCTCAAAAAATGAATTTTTGCCGACTCAATAAACTCTTGCCTTTCTGCATCATATTCTACAGCACCATCTACAAAATGACTGTCACCATCAACTTCTAGTGCTAGCTTGATTTCTGGTGAGTAGAAGTCGATCGCAAATGCTGCTACACTGTATTGTCTGCGAAATTTACAATTCTCAAGCTGTCTGTTTCTGATACGTTTCCATAGCTGCTTTTCCGCTTCTGTCATTTCTGCGCGAAGCTTCCGCCGCTTGAATTTTTCTGAGCTTTTGTTGTAGAGTTTTGTCATTGTTATATAGGATTTTAACCCCCCCCCAGCCCCCCCTTGGTAAGGGGGGGGAGTAAGAGTTGTTTGAGTTTTTTTGTTGGTTGTTGAGATTTTAACCCCCCCC
>DMYK01000480.1:4907-5161 GCA_003483675.1 Microcoleaceae cyanobacterium UBA11344 | reverse complement strand
AATCAAATTTTGGATTTGGCAGAAACTGGGATTCAGGAATTGTTGGAGGCTCAGCGGCAGGCTTTGGGTGAGTAGAACATGGGGTCCAGAAACCGGGTTTTTTTGAGAATACTTCGTTGCAGTTGAAAGATTTGGTAAAAACCCGGTTTCTTTGGTCGAAGTGCGACATTAAGCCCTTGTTGGGACACAGCACTGCTCATTGATTGGTGTCACATTAAGAGTAAAATTATCGATAAATCTCGTTTTTACCTGAG
>DMYK01000480.1:0-4800 GCA_003483675.1 Microcoleaceae cyanobacterium UBA11344 | reverse complement strand
TTAAGAAGGGGGACTTTGAGTAAGTTCTTGTTCCCCCCTTCTTAAGGGGGGCTAGGGGGGATCGGGCTTAACTAAACCGTATTGATTTACATATCCAAAACTAAAGTTCATCGCTTTTACCTATGGCCTTTTGCACTTTCTCAACTTGCTTCGGTGCTTCCATTTCAGTGAAGAGTCGAATCGCCTCTTGAAACGCAGTCTGACTCTTCTCGGCATCACCCATCTTTTGGTGAGTTAAGGCAAATTGATAATGAGCCTCAGCTAGATCGCATTTTGCGCCGATTTTCTCTAGAAGTGCGATTGATTCTGAATGATGGAAACGTGCTGTTGTAAAATCGGATTGTTCTCGATAAAGCTCTGCTAAACCAGTTAAAGCTTTAGCCTTAACCTGAGTGTAGTGAGTTTTTTCGGCAAATGCGATCGCTTGGCGGAACATTTCAAAAGATTTGTCAAATTCTCCTAAATTTTTATAAGTTAGACCCATAAACAATAAGCTATATCCTTGACTCCAATAACTATTATCTATTTTATGAATCACTACTTCGCCTTGTTGTGCATAACTCATGGCGATATCTTTAAAGCCTAAACATGAGTTCAAAAATGCCAAACAATATAAATAGTCTTTCTCGTTTGCATATAAACCAGTTTCTGAATCGTGATGATTGCAAATAAATTCTATATTTTCAAACAAGTTGACAGCTTCTTCAAGTTCCCACAAGTCAATTTTACAAAGCCCTGTATTAATTAAAGACCAAGTTTTCCACCTTTTGGCCTCAAAATATATTGAAGGGCTTAAATTAATAGATAAAAGTGTTCGTTCTGCTGCTTTGAATGATAAATCGTGAAATTCTATCGCTGCGTTTATACCTCCGGTTAGCCAGGATAAATCCCCTAAAAGATTATACAACATACTCAGCATATGATGATCTTTAACTTCGCTAATAATTGAGTTAATTGAGTAAACCATTGGTTGTAACAAACCCAACCTATAAAACGCAACCCCCAGAGGTTCTCCATTTTTCCAACTGGTATCTCTCCTTCTCACAATTACATAGCCAGCTTGCTCAAAATCATTAATCTCTACATAGTGATAGTAAGCCTCAAAAGCCCTCAGTGCATCTTCTATAGTTTCAACTGTCTTAACACTATCCGTCCAAAACTCTGCTGCTTTGCGATTTGCCTTTTCCCAATCTTCACTTGCTCTCAGCCGCGCGATCGCCTCAGCCCGAATCATCGGATGCAACCAATATTCTCCATTATTAAACTCTACCAAAGAGCGATTTCGCAAAGATTCAATCACCCGTCTGCGCTGTGCTTCTGGCACATCCCACAACAAACACAATAATCCCTCAGTCGGGACAGTCGGCACATCCTGATAGCGATAACATCCCAAACGGTAGAGGAGTTTATAGGCTTCTGAGTTAAGTTCTTGAAGCCGATCAAACTGACTGGTTACTAAGTTTTCTAAATCAGCCTTAACCAACAGATCGCCACTATTATTCCGCCAATAAGCTACCATATCTCCATCAAAATCTTCTAGAATTGCACCGCAGAGGATACCCATTGCTTTCGCATTTCCTGCATAAGCTTTGTGCATCGCATTCAGAGTGGAAATATCTATATTAATATGGCGATTCATAAAAAATTGCTGCCACGCTTGCTCATCCAATCCCGGCAATAAATAGTGATCAACAGTTACATCAGATTCGCAGAGGCGAAAGCGGCTGGTTATCAGCGTCACAGACAGCACCGTTGCATCAGCCAAAACTCGCAACAATTCCACATAGCGGCGATGGGGTTCAATAAATTTGCCTTGTCCATCTAGTGCGGGTTCTAAGTTATCAATCAACACGCCTATTTTGCGAGTCTGAAGTTGCCGTTTTAGCCGCCGCAACATCTCCCAAAACTCTCGCCCTGGTTCTTCTTCAAAGTCTTGTTTCAACCATCCTTCAATTACACTATCGACAAGTTGAATATTATCTTTTTCCTTGGCCATTGGCAGGTCTAGCACTAAGTCAAAACCCTGAGAGTTGAGATATTCGTGGGCCAATGTGGTTTTGCCGACACCGCCGGGGGCTTGGATGACGATGATTTTTGCGCCTTGGTTGATATGGGTGTTAAGGGATGCGATCGCCTTGTCCCGTCCCACAAAATTCTGGTTGGGTATTGAGGGATGTGCGATCGCCCCTTCACCATCTACAAAATCCGAGTTTGACATTAACAACGTATGAGTTTTGACCGAAGCATGGTCATTCGCGTCTAGATTTAGCCCAAACGCTCTAAAAAGACTTTCAATCCTCACTTTGTCAGCCCCAGCCCGTCGATTCAATATATTAGAAACAGTATCACAAGATACAGAATATACCGACTCTTGATGTATAGCGGGATCGGTTAGATCAGATATAGCTTGGAATGTATGTCCGTCTGGAAATTTTTCTTTGATAGCATCGTAGATTTTCTTCCATCCTTTGTCAGTTAATATGCGACCGCGATCGCGTCTTGCCTTGTGTTGAGTCATGTATTTGTGCGTCTTAACTCAGGATTGATAAATTTAGGTCTGCCTTGCGGTAGATAGCAGCTTTTTTTTAATTTTAAGGCAGTTAAGAACTTTAGTGTCTAAATCTTCGATCGAATAAAGTCTCTCTGGATCTGGCTTTACAGGATTTTGCCGAAAAACCTTAAGTCCGTTCTTAACTCCCTTTTCTCCCGACGACAAAACTTGATACTTATAGCAAGATTCTTTTAGATGGTCTTGTACAGCAATTTAAATAGATTTCAGTTACAGTTTCTGCTAACCCATGAATTCCACACTCAATAAGTGAAAAATGGGTTAGGTGAAGCGCATAACTGTGAATTCTATTTTCCAATAAAACACAGAACAATTCAGTTAGAGGTATACTATGTTTGAATTGAACAATACTAATCCTAACCAAAGTTTAACGATTTCTGCCAATCCCACGCCTACTAACATCCTAAATTCTCAGGTAATGCCAACGGTTTATCAAGACCTTCAACGCTTTGCCACCGATCCCAATGTAAATGAAAAACTTAAGCTTACCTTCGGATCTGATTACAATGTTCAAACTGCACAAACAATTTTGGCCAACTGGGTGATTGGCAATTTGAGTAACATTCCATCTATAGAATTAGTGGAGCGTGGAGACATTGCCGGAGCGAATGGTGCATTTGCATCAGCAACAAATAAGATTTATTTGTCAAAGGATATCTTAACCGGATCTATCATCAACACCGAAGCCATAAAAGACGTTATTCTAGAAGAAATTGGACACTCAATTGATGCTCAGGTTAATACTGTTGATGCACCGGGAGATGAGGGAGAAATTTTTGCTGGTGTTGTTAAAGGAAAAACTTTTGATGCGGCGGAATTGGCGAAATTAAAAGCTGAGGATGATAGTGGAACGATTCACTTAAATGGTAAAGAAATTCAGGTAGAAAAAGCATCCCTTCCAGATCCAGGATTGAGAACAGTTGCTCATATACAGGATCTTGGTGACAGAACCTTTCCAGAAGGTGCTGTTGCCGGTACTACAGGTCAGTCAAGGCGTTTAGAGGGCTTTCAGATAAATCTTGATTCTCCGATTCCAGGCTTAAACATGGAGTACATGGCTCATGTTCAAGATATCGGTGATACATCTTGGGTGAGAGAAGGACAGTATGTTGGTACAAAAGGTCAATCTAAACGAATCGAGGGATTTGCTATTCGTCTCACTGGTTCGCAAGCATCTAAATATGATGTATTTTATCAGGCTCATGTAGAGGGAATAGGTAACACTCCTAGAGTCGGAAATGGTCAATTTTCCGGTACTCGTGGCCAGTCTAAACGAGTCGAGGCTATTTCAGTTTGGGTACAACCTAAACCTCAGCCTAGCAATCCCGATATTGACATTCAACTCTCCTATCCCAAGGGAGGCTTCACTCAATCAGAAATGAACCAGATGGAAAAAGCCGCCCAAAATTGGGAGAGAATAATCACTAAAGATAAAGACTCTAGTGGAGTTCTGAAGATTTCAGTTGTGAAGAGTCCAACTGCTGATTCAAGATGGTTCGCCGACTCCTATAGGGACTCTGCTCGTAATTATCGAACTAACTTTCCTGGGTCAGACGTTGACATAAACGGAGTTGATTATCAGAATAATATTCGGCTCAACCCCAGTCGATTTTCCAAGATTGTCAATGATAATTCGCTAGTTCGGCTAGCAATGCACGAAATTGGTCATACGCTAGGTCTTGACCATGAAACTATTGTAAGCCTAATGAACCACGACTACTTTAATGCCAAAATGACTGACAGTATGTACAATACTCTGACTGCTCAGGGTTATAGTATTGATCGCAATGTACCGATTAACTGGTCTTGATTAGTTTTTTATAAGCTAGGTTTAGCGATAGCCCTTAACACAAAAAGTGCGATTATCCTTGCTCTATCACCTCTATTTGTAGTTAAAAATACCGCGATCGCGCTCTTTCCAAAGAAGCCCGATCGCGTCTCTTCTACCACCACAAAAGTACAGCTATGTTTAACATAAGTAGTGACTTTGAAAAAGAAGGCATTGTCGATGAAGAAATTCGCCCTCATCGTAGGAAACCCGGTTTCTCAGCCTCGGGATAAGTTAAGAAAAGTGAATAAACTTAAGAAACCGGGTTTCTTCTATATCCTCGTCAAAGGTCGATTTCCTCTCAAGAAACCCGGTTTCCCGCCCCCAATACAAGAAACCGGGTTTCTACGAGAATTTACGCATCCTCACCAGATTTTCCAAAGAAACCCGGTTTCTGAACCCC
>DMYK01000481.1:18994-20629 GCA_003483675.1 Microcoleaceae cyanobacterium UBA11344 | reverse complement strand
GATTGGTGCAACTATTTTACGAGCCTTCTGTTGCCCCTGCCAATAGCAAAAAAGATTTGTCGTCCCGAGAAACCAAAGCTCCCAAAGTTGTCTGTATTGACGACGACAATGTTATTCGCAAAACAGTTGAGTCAATTTTAAACGAACACGGTTACGAAGCTACTACCATCAGCAGTCCCCTCAAAGCCCTGAGTTTAGTTTTTCAAATCAAACCGGATTTAATTCTGTGCGATATCGCCATGCCCGAACTCGACGGCTACGAAATTTGCGCTATGCTCCGCAATTCTAGCGCTTTCCGGCAGACGCCGATCGTCATGCTGACTGGTATCGACGGATTTATCGATCGCGTTCAGGCCCGGATGGCGGGAGCCAATGACTACTTCACCAAACCTTTTGGCGAAAGCGAGTTATTAATGGTGGTAGAAAAATATGTCGGCCCTGGTTGCCCGGATCTCCATCCATCGTCCAAATTATTAGCCCAGGAACTCGATCGCGAATTAGAAGAGAATTGACTTTAGACAGCATCAGGGATTAAATCAGTAGCCGAAATATCTAGGTTGACTGAGGATAAGTCCGATCTAATTCTCGGTATTTTTGCTCTTAGCACCGATGTTGGAGCATTAACTTGACACTCCCCGACTTAACTGTACGGGGATTCTTGGTTCGCAGACATACCTTAAAACTACCTATCCTTTCGGCAATATTTAAACCAAATACCCGTTCGGTTGAACCAAGCATCGAGTCCAGCTTAGATAGCCCCAGAGGGCTTGTCTCCCCAAGCTTTCGGAGATTTTTCTCCTTGTTGACCTGTGCCCCACGGTACGTTTAACATTCAAAATTTGAGTTTTCTGGTGACCTGGCTTACGTTAGGAAGGCCGGCTATGTTTATTCGTGGTGTTCGCCACCCACTAACCATTATTATTTTCCGACCAGTCGTTTGAGCTTGGTGTCTCATGTGTATCGGCGGTTATGCTACCTGTAGTATTTTAATACTACCATAATACGAAAATACGAACTGATTTCTGGAAACTTTGAAGAACAAATCTGGATAATTAAAGCCGTCCTGGAAGGCGATGTGCTGAGCGGAGCGTCGCACTGAGCGGAGCGTCGCACTGAGCGTAGTCGAAGTGTCGAAGTGTCGAAGTAACGGGGCTTCAACCCTGCGCTTCGCTCCGCCCAATTTCTTGGTGAAGGGGCATAGATTGTGCAGGCTCAGGCCTTCTGGGATGTCCTGGTTCGAGTCTAGGAAAATTTGCTCAGATTGACTGAAAAACCGGAGACTTAGCTACTATTGAAGTCAGCACAGTTCGAGGTCCTAATCCTGTCTGCTCAACGATTAGAGATCGTCCGCGGCCAACTAAGAATAGGTGGAACACTTGACAAATTCAAAAAGTTCGATCGAAAAAATGGAGAGCAATAGACGTAAAAACACTCGGTTTGGCTCCGAGAGAGCCGTTTCTAATGATCGAGCTGGGTCAGGAACCTCAGCCTAAAGGCGTGAGGCTTGAAAGAGAAATCTAGCAAGCCGTTCTGACCAGCCTCAGTCTTCATTGACTACGTTTTTTGAGTCACGACACCCTGTGGATGCGAAGCTAGTCAAGAGCTCTGTCGCTAGTGGTTAAACAGTCTTAAGGT
>DMYK01000481.1:8399-18955 GCA_003483675.1 Microcoleaceae cyanobacterium UBA11344 | reverse complement strand
CATTACCCCAGTAATGGGAGGCTCTGTAAGGAGCGAAACACTATGCGTACAGGGTTGCAAAATTTGAAACGGTAACTGTCCCGTTGAAAGTGCATTACAAAAGTACACCAAATTAAACAACCCCAAGGCGGTAGTGATAAATGTAAAGCCGTCCTAAAAGGACGGGGTTTCAAACCCATTTTTCTGATGACTATAGGCAGCCCAGATTTTAGATTACCAGGACTAGGTGTCGATCAAGTTCCAGAATTCCAAGAACTGGAAACTCCCGAAGGTGAGCTGCACCTGCGGTTCTATGTTCCTTCGGGGAATGAGTTCGCCTTGGGGGCGACAGGAATTAGAGAGGTACTTTCCCCGTCCCCAGACCGCATGACACCCATACCCAACGTTTCTTCCTTGCTGTTAGGTACCCTAAACATGAGAGGACGAGTGATCTGGGTGGCAGACCTCGGTCAATTTCTGGGAGACCAAACACCCCTGAATACGGATAGACCTGAAATCCCGATTATTGCTGTTGAAGACCAAGATACGATTTTGGGGCTAGCAGTCGATCGCATTGTGGGGATGCAGTGGCTCGATGTCGAGAAACTGCACTCGCAGAATAATGCACCAGACGGCATGATGCCTTTTCTGAAGGGAGAATGGATATTAGATGAACAAGCAAATCAAGTGCTCCGACTGCTAGATCAAGTGAAAATTCTGCGCTCGGCGCGGTGGGCAGCATGAAATCGATTTTAGATTTGCGATTTGCGATTGGGGTCTAATCACAAAAAGTCACAGAGGGGCGCATCTAACAGTCAAGATAAAAATCACAAATCAAAAATCTCAAATCTTAAATCCCCAGAGGGCGACAAATGGCAACAAGTACGAATTTTCAGCAGGACTACCAACGGGCAGAAGCGGCATACATGGAGGGGAACTACCAAGAAGCCGCAAACCTAGTGTATCAATTAGTAGAAGATTTTCCCGAAGACCCCAGCGCCCGCCTGTTGTGCGGACACATCTACTGCTATGGACTGCAACAGTACGAGGTGGCGCGGGAACAATACACGGTGGTACTCGGCTTGAGTGACGACCCGAGCTTGATCGAACACGCTCACAGTGGCATTAGCTACACAGACCAATTTACATCGGGAGAATTCGCAGAGGAAAATTTAGAGGCTTTGTCTGCTGAAACTGAATTGGAATTCTACCCAGAGATATCTCTTGAGTCCGGGTTAGAAGACCTGGATCTGGGACTTTTTCAAGGGGATTCTCCATCCATGTCTTTTCCAAGTGAATCGCCTCTTGAACTGGAAAATGGGGATTTAGCGGACCTGGGCCTGAGCGGCTTGGGCTGGAAACCGGAAGACGATTATGCGATCGCATCCGATTTAACAGGGCACTCAAACCCCTTTACGGGAGATAGTGGCGGGATGGCAGCTTATGCTGAGGCGTCGGCTCCGCTAGACGAGGAGTTCGGCTCTGGCTTTGAAGACCTTTTTGCTTTAGACGACGCGGGGTTCGATGCTGGTATTCTTCAAGACAACTTTCAAGACAGCAGTAAGGTGTTTGGCGATCGAGAACAGCTAGACCCGGAAGATTTGTTTTCAGAAGCTCCGACTCAGATTCTCAACGGTCGGAGTTTCCCCGTCGCAGATATCAGCAACTCGATCGCATTGGGCAAACTCGACCTGACCACGGGGCCCAGTGATAATTTTGACGAAGCCTTTGGGCCGCTGTCGTTGCCAGATGAACTTGAGCTGCCGGAGGACTCAGACGACATACCCTGCGCGCCCCAGAGCGATCGCAAATACAGCCAGTGCACGACTGACGAAGATGCAGACCCCTTCGCCTCGTCGATGTTGTCAGATTTTGACACCTCACCACCACTTAGCAAGCAGCCGCGGAACGACGGGGAGTATCGATCGAACTATGAGCAGGCGGAAGACGAAACGCTGTTGATGGAGGCGCGAGTCCCCAATTCTCACTCGTCAAAGTCGAGCCAGGGACAAATTAATTCGGCCGATCGAGCTTCGAGCAATGGTCACGGCTACTCCCAGCCCAAAGCATTCTGCGATGCCAGTTTCGAGTTAGACGCTTTTAACAACGACGCTTTTAGCGACGATTTCAGCGATGCTTTCTCCCTAGATGAAGATGAGCAAGCGACTTCCTTCGGAGCGGGGGAAAAGCAAATCAGCGACTGGTCGTCAAAAATGGGGAATTCTCAAGAAGACAGCGACTTCTTGGACGAATTTGATGACTTTTACGATGCGGGTTCAGTCCCGGATTTTGACATCCCAGAAGATAACAGTTCGTTCCTGACTAGAGGTAGCAACAATTTCGGTAACTCGACCAGCGGCCTGATGGGAGCGACGGGCAGCAACCTGAACTTTGACAACAGTGACGGCTCCGCAATTCGGGACGACGAGATCTTTAGTATGTCTGGCCCGGCTGACTCGTCAGTCCCAACTTTTGTTTCCCATGACGTAGAACTGATCGAGACTTTAGTGACTGTAGAGCAGGGGGGACTGGCTTTCTTGGAAAATGCCCCTTTGTTTACCAAACAGTTGTACACGGCGATCGGGACCGGACTGGTTTCTCTGGTAGCTGTGGCTTTCGTAACCAACATCGCCTCTTATCAGGCGCTGCGACAGGGCAAACCGGAGGCGGTCCAGTACCTGCGCCAAACTGGCTGGGTGATGACGGCAGCCGCAGGCTTTACGAGCTTTATCACTTCTTGGGGCATCGGCCAGTTGATCGCGGATCAGGTACGCAGATCCTCGGACAATTTGCAAGCTCAGTTTGATGCGGTATCTCAAGGAAATTTGGACGCTCGTTCTACAATTTACTCCGAGGATGAATTTGGCAAAATGGCTGCTAAATTCAACCACATGGTGAAAGTAATGCAGGCGACGATTAGCGAGGCGAGGCACAAATCCGACGAGCAGGAACAAGCAAAAGAAGACTTGCAGCGCCAAGTGATTCGCTTGCTAGACGATGTGGAATGTGTAGCCCGTGGTGACTTGACTGTGGTAATTCCCGTGACGGCGGACGTGTTGGGTGCTCTTGCTGACTCGTTTAACTTAACGATTCAAAGCCTGCGAGAAATCGTTCACCAGGTGAAGCAGGCGGCGAGGGAGGTCAGCAAAGGCGCTACGGATAGTGCCAAGTTTGCGGGGGATTTGTCTTCTGACGCGCTGCGACAAGCTGAGGAACTGGCGGCCACGCTGAATTCGGTGCAGGTGCTGACCGACGCGATTCAGCGGGTCGCCGAGAGTGCTAGAGAGGCTGAAGAAGTGGCTCGGGGCGCTGCGGCCACCGCTCTGAAAGGGGGCGAGGCTGTGGAGCGGACGGTGGCTGGGATTTTGGAAATTCGAGAAACCGTAGCAGAAACTACGCGAAAAGTCAAGAGATTGGCGGAAGCTTCTCAAGAAATTTCTAAGATTGTGGCCTTAATTGCGACGATCGCCTCGCGGACGAATTTGTTGGCCCTCAACGCTAGTATTGAGGCAGCCCGAGCTGGGGAAGCGGGCAGGGGATTTGCGATCGTGGCAGATGAGGTGCGACAATTGGCCGATCGCTCGGCTAAGTCTTTGAAAGAAATCGAACAGATCGTGATGCAAATTCAAAGCGAAACCGGCTCAGTAATGACGGCAATGGAAGAAGGTACGCAGCAGGTAATTGAGGGGACAAGATTGGCAGAACAAGCGAAGCGATCCCTCGAAGATATCATTCAAGTTACTAATCGAATTGACGTGTTAGTGCGCTCGATTACGGCGGACACTGTAGAGCAGAACGAAACAGCTCGTTCAGTGGCCACGGTGATGCAAGCAGTCGAGTTAACAGCTCAGGAAACATCCCAAGAATCCCAGCGAGTTTCCGGTGCTCTGCAAAACTTGGTAGGCGTTGCTCGTGACCTTTTGACATCGGTGGAAAGATTCCGAGTAGAAACAGCAGGAAGACGATGATGGCAGACCAAAAGCCACCTCGCGGTCTTGAAACCGCTGCGGGGATGCCAACCCAGCACCTAAACAAACTAGGAGTTGAACAGATGGACTATAACATAGTAGAGGTAATTCCTGGCTTTGGTGAAGTTCAGCCGACGGGCTGTATGCTCTCTACTCTCTCAAAAAATAGCGGGGGCTATGCCAACAAAAGACTTCGCATTAACGGTGAATGGAAAACGTTGACATTCCACAGCTTAGTATTAGAAAATATCTGAGGTCGGCCGATGAGACCAGAATAGTTTTATTGCCATACTTGCGTCCGAAACTGCATCAATCCTCACCAAAAAAGGACGGATTAAAGATGTAGGAAGTACATCGGTGCCTCAACCTCAAAAACAACAGCGAGGCAGAGAAATAATTCCCGGCATTCGGGGTGAAATACAGCCAAACGGCTGCCGGATTTGCCCCGGGGCAAAAAGAAGTGATGGTTACGCCATTAAGGGTCCTAAAATTAATGGCAAAACTCAAAGTTTCTACGCTCACAGACTTGTACTAGAACACAAACTGGGACGGCCTGTAAAACCCGATCTTTTATAACAGGAATTTTGCGTGTCACAGTTGCGACGATCGCGGTTGTGTCAATTCCGACCATTTGTGGGAAGGAACCCCCGCCGATAACTCCCGCGATGCTATAGAAAAAAACCGCTTTCCTTTCGTCCCCGGCAAGATCTGTGTCAACCGCCATCTCAAACCCCGAACAGGTGCGCGAGATTTGCTATCTTTTAAGTGAGGGCATATCGAAAAGAAAAATAGCATGGACTGGGCAATATCTCGCAGTCAGATAATTATGTGGGCAAGGGGACAGAGCTACAAAGACATTCTCTAAAACTACTAACAGACAAATAGATTAAAATAAGGAATAAAACTATGCTGCCGGAACAACAACAGAGGATCATGGGCTATTTTATTGAGGAGGCAAAAGACCATCTCAATACGATCGAACAAGGCTTGCTGAACCTCCAAGTGACGATCGAAGACCCAGAACTGGTTAACGAAGTATTTAGGGCTGCTCACTCTGTGAAAGGAGGAGCGGCCATGCTGGGGTTCACCAGCATTCAGCAAACAGCCCACCGACTAGAAGATAGTTTTAAAGTTCTCAAAGAGTGTAGCGTTAAAGTAGACCAACAGCTAGAGTCCCTGTTCCTGCGAATTTTTGATACCCTACAAGGGCTGTTAGAGCAACTGTCAGGCCCTTTTGGATTGACAGAGGAATTGGGAGAACAGATGGTTCGAGAACTAGAACCAGTATTTGAAGAACTCAACAGTCACTTGGGAGGATTACTAGGAAACTATAGACTAAATGTAGGCGAGAGCAGCTACCAGCCCATACCTCAACAATCTCTTCAACAACATCTGGCAGGAATGGGGGCCGGCCTCCTAACCACGTCTAACAGTTTCACCGCTTCCTCTTCGCCATACACAGATTCGATGGTTCGACTTCGCTCACCAACCATCGAAGCAGAAGCAGAAAGCGCACTTCACCTAGTCTTTGACACAGATGTGCCGGCTTGTCTGCGGGAAATGCTGCAAGCATTCAAGCAGCCCGAAGGGTATCAAAGCCGACGACTGCTAAAGAGCATTTGTCGGAACCTGAAAACGGCCGGCGAGGAATTTGAACTGCCACATTGGACTGAGCTGATCGAAGCAGTAGAAGTTGCGATCGCCAACCCAGAAAATACCTACCGTACCCTAGCCCCAGCAATCATCAGAGATATCAAACAAGCCCAAGAGCTCGTACTCTCCGGTCAAGCAGCCGAAATCACAGTAGGAGCAAAACTTCGATCGCTACTACCAGTAGAACAAGAGCCAGAAACAGACTTTGAGGATTTATTCGCCTTCGCTCAGCCGATGATGCAATCGTCCCAGAGCGCTGCCGAAGATATAGACCTTTATTTCAGAAACCCAAGCAACCCCCGGACTGGCGAACAACCGCTCCCAAGCACTTCTGGACTCAGTATAGATGAAATGTTCTATAAACTAGACAGTGGCAACAGCAACGACTACAGCAGCAGTAGAGCACCCCTGTTTGACGACTCCCCAGGCTTGGGAGAATCAGATAGAGAGATCAGCGCATTCAGTATTTCAACTCACATAGGCCCCGAAGTCGGCGCGTCTGAACTGAATACCTTAGCTGATTTGTTTGAAGGCGAAAGCCCCGATCTTGATGAAGCTTGGGAGAAAGAAAAAGACTTAGACAACAAAACCCGTGATCAGGGAACTATCGAGTCCGACGACGATGATAGCTCCGGCGATTTCACAGATCTAATGTTTGAAGAATATGTAGGAGAAAACTCCGAGGCGATGGTTGGTGAGCGAAGTCGAACCATCGCTAGGCCTCCCATAGACGAATTCACCAGAACCCAAAGCCCAGACATTCTTAAGAGCGATCGCCCTCCGCACACCGCAGATGCCAAAGAACCAGATCTGAGAGAACCTAGAACTCAAAAACAACCCGAAATAAACAACACCGCGAATTCCATCGCCCCAGTCAAAAATTCCACCCCCTCGCACCACCCCAGAGAACAAGACGCCCTCGGCACACTATTAGACCAAGTAGCAGCCCAAACCACAACATCAGACCAGAATAGCGCCGACTTAGACAAATTCCTGATCCAACGCATAGCTCAGGATGTGCAGGATCGCGACTTAGACCAATCAGAATTTACAGAAGGATCAATAGATTCATCCGACTATTTACCCGATTTAGACTTCGACTCCTTCGACACAGAATCCGATGAGCCAGGAGAGGGGAATCGCAACAATCAAAACTATGGATGGGATACAGAAGAAATGCTCAATCTACTCGAAATGGAGGATTTTGCACCCCTCACCCGTCCTGAGCTTTCGCATCCGAAGGGACACGGCAATGCCGTGTCCCTAGGCGAAGGCTCTGGATGCGTTGGATCAGACGACTCAGACCTCAACGACTTATTAGGCATTGTTTCCGGCTTCCTTACTAGAGAAAACCCACCTCAAGAGAACCGAAACCATCGAAACCCAACCGCTCCCAACCCACAAAACACAGAAACTGACAGCTCATTGAAGGGACACGGCAGTACCCTGTCCCTAGACTCGGACTTGGATAACTCCCTAGACCAAAATTGGCTGCAAAAAGCTTTCAGTCTAGAAGATGAATCAAACCTCCCAGAAAACCTAGAACTAGACGATACAGAATTAAGTGTATTGTTTCGAGACAGATCCTCAGACCCGATTTCCCGTCAAGAAAAGAAACAACCCCGTCCTAATATACCAACCGGCCCCACATCCCGAGAAGTCGCAGACTTAACAGAATTATTAGGCTCAATACCTACAGGCACCGAATATGAGAGGGAGGAATCAGATCCTGCGACTGAGCTCAGGACAAGAAAATCAGAAGAATCAAACAGCGATTGGCTGAACTTTGAAAGCGATGTTGAATCGCTAAACATAGACTTGGAACTAGAAGACAGCGACTTAGCCAGTTTGTTCTCAGACCCTGAATTCGAAAATTCCGATCGACACCCGGAAAATTTAGAAACAGTGGAACTTGAGCTTTTGTCCGATCGGAGCGACACTCAAACCTCAACTACCACCAGAGATGAGAACCGCGCCTTTGATTTATTAGAAGAAATGTTTGGTGAAACAGCACCGTTACCTAGTCCTGATCCTTCGCAATACTCAGGATGGGAAGGAGCCGAAAACGCAGACATCCAGGATAGAGATGATCAAGGAGAAGAATTGTCAGCGTCCCTACCCCCTAACGTTGGCTCCTTATTTGATGAAAGCGACGCCGACTTGTTTGATGGCATAGAAACAGACGCGATGAACAGAGACTCAGACGACGACCTATTTGATGCACTCGAAACCGACCTGGCGACAGGGGATTTAAATCACTTATCCGCAGAACTTGGAGAGGATATATTCGATCGCGATCTTGACATACAAGAAGCCGAAGAAACCGGAGCAACACTCAACACAGCCGCCTGGTTAGGGTTTGATGAATTGCTCGATTCGATCGACGCCCCCGCCCTAGTGACATCAGAACTAAGCACCGTTTTTTTAGATACAGACGCCCAACAACAAGAATCAGACTCTGCACAATTAGAAGCAATGGATCTTTCCGACTTCTTTAACACCCCACGTCCTGATCCCCCGCAAGGCTCAGGATGCGCAGGAACAGAGAACGACTCAGGCAATTTTGACGATTTAGAAGCACTGTTGATTGCAGGGGAAGCAGAGGCCGCCCTAGCCGCCTCAGAGGAAGCAAATCCGCATCCAGTCAGCACCGAAATATTCTCAGATCTCGAAGAATTCTTGAGCGATCGCGAAACAGAACCCGAATTGAAGGGACACGGCGGTTTGAAGGAACACGACGGTTTGAAGGAACACAGCAGTGCCGTATCCGAATTGAAGGGACACGGCAGTGCGTCCCTACCTTACGACGAATTCGACGACCTAGACACACTACTAAGAGCTCCCGAAGACAACAGCAGCCTCCCCAGCGAAAGCAACATCGGGACATTCGGCGTGAGTTCAGTCGAGACGCCATCTAACATCAGGGGATCAAGGCCCAAGAAACCTAGCTTCAGCGACCAGGTGCGAGTGCCCGTCAAACAGTTAGACAATCTTAGTAATTTAATGGGAGAACTGATAGTCAACCGCAACAGCCTAGAACAAGACCAAGAACGGATGCGGCAGTTTTTGGATAATTTGCTGCACCAAGTCACCCTATTGAGCGATGTCAGCCAGCGAACCCAGGATTTTTACGAGCGGAGTCTTTTAGAAATTGCCCTACTAGCAAACCGTCAGGGACGATCGCCCTGGCGCTCGGAAGAATCATCACACCAACGGGAGAGCGCCTGGAGACCCGAAGAAATGGACAGGTTTACCCCCTTCCACAGTCTCGCTCAAGAAATTATTGAACTGATAGTGCGAGTGCGAGAATCCGCCGCCGACATAGAGTTCCTAGTAGACGAAGCAGATCAAGTAACCCGCCAATTGCGGCAAGTCACCACTCAACTACAAGAAGGTTTGACCAAAGCTCGCATGAAACCCTTTGCAGAAACCACCGACAGACTGTTCCGGGCGGTGCGAGAAATTGGGATTAAGTGCGGGAAGCAGGCACAGTTGCAGGTTGAGGGTAAGGATATTTTGATCGACAAAATGATTGTGGATCAACTTTATGACCCGATGACGCACTTAGTGAATAATGCCATTACTCACGGGATTGAGCCACCCGATGTGCGCCTGACCGCTCTTAAGCCTGCGATCGGGAAAATTACCATTCGAGCTTTCCACCAAGGGAATCAGACAGTCATTTCCGTGTCTGATGATGGAGCCGGAATTGACCCGCAAAAAGTCAAAGACAAAGCTATCAAAAAAGGCTGGCTGACAACAGCTCAGGCTCAGCGGATGTCGCGATCGGAAGTATACGATTTGCTGTTTATGCCCGGTTTTAGCACACAGGATCAGGCTACAGAATATGCTGGTAGGGGTGTTGGTCTGGATGTGGTGCGGACTTCCTTGCAGGAAATTCGGGGGTCAGTGGGGATTGATTCGACGATCGGCAGAGGGACTGTGTTTACGATTCGCCTACCTCTGGTATTGAGCATTTCTAAAGCTCTCTGCTGTATTAGCGATCGAGCAAGGATTGCTTTCCCGATGGACGGCGTAGAGGACATGATCGATGTCCCACGAGAGCAAGTGACCACAGGAGCTGACGGCCAGCCTTGCATTGAGTGGCGAGGCTCGACTCTGCCTTTCCGGCCGCTGCGCGATTTGTTGGCTTACCACCGCCATCTGGGTCGGGGCAGCGTTTATGGGTTTAATACCGACGATGACATAATATCGGTGATAGTGTTGCGATCGGCTGGTAATTTCTTAGCGGTACAAGTCGATCAGGTTTCCACAGAACAGGAAATCGTGATTAAGCAATTAGAAGGCCCCGTTCCTAAGCCCCTGGGAATTGCTGGGGCTACGGTACTTGGGGATGGTCGGATTGTGGCGATCGCAGATGTTCTGGAACTGATTGATTTGGCTACAGGGAAGTTGCGGAAGGATACACCGGGTACCCTTTGGGATGAGGGGGTTCGGGTTCCTGCAGAGCCGATCGAGGAAAAGGCAGAGCCCACAGTGTTGATTGTGGATGATTCAATTACGGTGCGATCGCTGCTTTCAATTACCTTTGAAAAAGCGGGCTACCGAGTTGAAGAGGCTCGCGACGGTAAAGAAGCATGGGAAAAAATGAAATCCGGTTTGCCATGCGATATCGTGTTCTGCGACATTGAGATGCCGAGAATGGATGGTTTAGAACTGCTTTCACGGATGCAGAAAGATCCGGTATTGTGTGATTTGCCGATCGCGATGCTAACAAGTCGCGGCGCGGACAGACACCGCCAAATGGCTTACGGTTTGGGGGCGAAAGGCTATTTCACCAAGCCATATTTAGAGGAGCAGTTGATGGATGCTGCTTCTCGGATGCTGAAGGGCGAAGTAGTCGGGGCTCCGGCTGTTGTTTAATATCTAATTCATCTGCGTTAATTAGCATTGATCTGCGGTTAAAAAAGGGGGATTTTTAACCGCAGATAGTAT
>DMYK01000481.1:6647-8273 GCA_003483675.1 Microcoleaceae cyanobacterium UBA11344 | reverse complement strand
TTCGATCGCGCGTTGGGTTTTGGTGGTACGCTGGTCAAGTGGGTATAGCGAGAAGGCGATCGGTTAAATATGGATACTGAAGAACTTTTAGAAAAATACGCAGCCGGACAACGGGACTTTCGGGGAGCACAGTTAAGTGGGATAGACCTCAAAGGAGCAAACCTGAGTGGAATAGACCTATACAATGCAAATTTAACAGGTTCTGAGTTGAATGAGGCAAATCTGAACAATGCAAACCTCCAAGGAGCCAACTTCAGTAGAGCAACCCTGCTAGGAGCCAACTTAAGTGGGGCCTATGGTAATGCCAACTTCAGTTTAGCAGACCTCAGCGGTGCTGACTTGAGTATGGCCAACCTCAGTAAGGCCGATTTGAGTAATACTAAGCTGAACAATGCAAACCTGAGTGGTACCCAATTAAGCTCTGTATTGTTAACTAAAGCCACCTTGAAGAACGCAAATTTGAATAGAGCAAATCTGAGCAATTCAAATTTGACTGGTGCAAACTTGACAGGAGCAGAAATGAGTCAAGTGAAGTTAGAGGGAGCTAGTCTCGAAGAAGCCAATCTCCAGAAAGCCAAACTCCGAGGAGTCAATCTGTCAGCATTGAACTTATCAGGGGTGAATCTGGCTGAGGCGGATCTTAGTGCAGCAAATATCACAGGAACTAATTTGCAAAAAGCTTGTCTGGAAGGGACAAATCTCGAAAGAGCGAGTCTTCAAAAAGCAAATTTGATTAGGGCAAATTTGGAGGATTCCAACTTTCAGAAAGCCGACTTGACAGATGCTCAAACCTATGGTTGGAATATCAAAAATGCCGACTTCACAGGTGCGACAATGCCCGATGGAGAAATCTACGAGCCCGTAGGTGATCAAAGAGGCTCCGATCGCGAAATCGACAACAAACAAACTTCTCAACAAGCGTCTAGTATGTTACCGAAGAGAGTGACATCGACGCGCAAAATTATTCGTACTGACAAAGCACCGGCACCCGTTGGCCCTTACAATCAAGCGATCGTCGCTACGGGTAATATGATGTTTGTAGCGGGGCAAATTGCGATCGACCTGAGACTAAACAATATTGTCTACACCGACGACGTGGCAAAACAAACCGAACAAGTTATGGCAAATCTCGAAGCCATTTTAACAGAAGCTGGCGCGACTTGGTTAGATGTCGTAAAAACTACAGTTTTTCTTAAGGATATGAATGATTTCGCTGCTGTGAATGCGGTTTATGCCAAATATTTTGATGCGGAAACAGCACCGGCGCGGGCTTGTGTGGAGGTTTCGCGTTTACCGAAAGATGTGTTAGTTGAAATTGATTGTATTGCTGTGATTTGATTTCATATTTTGAGTTAAAGTTCTCTTTTTAACCGCCAATAGTAGTTTTTTAAAGAGTGGATTGACGCGGCTTGACTCAGATGAGCGCGTGTTGGCGTTTTGATGGTACTTGGGCTTTTTTTGGCTCGTTTTGAGCCGGAAGAATTAGTTTTATTGAACCGCGAAGACGCGAAGGACACGAAGGAAGAAGAATGAAGAGGAAGGAAGAAGTGGATGGTCTTTTATCAGGAAGGGAGTCATACTTTATCTGCGTTAATCAGCGTTATCTGCCTTTATCTGCGGTGAAAA
>DMYK01000481.1:0-6436 GCA_003483675.1 Microcoleaceae cyanobacterium UBA11344 | reverse complement strand
TGACTTAAGTGGGATAGACTTAAGCTCTGCAAACATGGAACTACAAAACCCGGTTTAGTAACAATTACTCTGCAACGAGACGAATGTACAGTGATTCTCAAGGGTGTGCCCGCAGAAGTTTGTGATAACTGCGGTGAATATTACTTGAGCGATACTGTTACAGAAACAATCTTAGAACGTGCGGAAAGAGCAATAACAAATGGCGCGGAAATAGAAATTTTGCGATATGTCGTCGCCGCGTAAGACATCAACTGGTGTAATGAGAAACAATACCTTCGCCAAAAACGATAAAACGCCCAAAATCCGTAGGGGCGGTGCCCCCGTGCCCGCCCTAAAATTGGCGAAGGTATTGGAGAAAGAAACCGGGTTTCTTAATATTCTTGGTAAAATGACGATTTTCTGAAAAGAAACCCGGTTTCTCATCACCCATCGGGGCCAGAAACCGGGTTTCTTAATATTCTTGGTAAAATGACGATTTTCTGAAAAGAAACCCGGTTTCTCATCACCCATCGGGGCCAGAAACCGGGTTTCTATGATCCTTTTGGTTGAGTGACAAAGCTGGTCTTCAGAAACCCGGTTTCTCATCACCCATCGGGGCAAGAAACCGGGTTTCTTCATATTCTTGGTAAAATGACAATTTTCTGAAAAGAAACCCGGTTTCTCATAACCGCGCTTATCACCGCTCTTATATTTATTTTTTTTTATGATTTTTAATACCGGCTCCGTCACCCCAAAATACCAATTTTATTACTGACCAATTTTGCCGTTATTATCACTGATTTTTTCTGTTTTCAACTGTTCTTGGATAGATAATTCAGGAACATCTGATGTAGGGATTTTTAAATTAAACTGAAAGACTATTTGATGCTGTTCAATATTGATATTAGTGATATTAACAACGCTTTGTTCTGTTAATAAAGTTTTAACGGGAACTTGGGGAGGTTTAGATTTATAACCAGAGTCATCAAGCCATTCATAAATATTGCGCCAATTTTCGATCTTTTCAGCTTTATCTAACAGAAATTTTACATATTTATAAATAGTCGTAGATAAATCAACTTCTACACCCCTAGGAATTTTATCTAATTTTTCGGCAATTTCCGAGGGACTACAGCCACAGAGTAAGCCTCTCAAATGAGCTTTTTCAATGGGGGTCAAATGTTTTCCCTTGGCAGAGGCTAAGTCCGCGTAGAGCGTGTCTAAATCCCATTCTTGGGCGGCATGACTGAACATTTGATCTACTTGGGCCATAGTGAGGGGTGAGAAATTGGCTAACACGATTCTAACATGAGTTCTAACCTTAATCAGTAGATTTTCAGGATTAGGCTAGTGTACTCTCAGTATAACATACTTTTAGCCCTCAAGAGCAAGAGAAAAAGTTTATGCCCATCGGTAATAATGCTGATTTTGCGACTAACGCAGAGCCTCGCTGTCCAGTTGTTCTGTTATTGGATAACTCAGGATCTATGGGTGGTCAACCGATCCAGCAGTTGAATCAAGGGGTTGCCGCGTTTAAGCAATCTGTAGAGCAAGATGGATTGGCAGCACTTAGAGTAGAGGTCGCGATCGTTTCCTTTGGGCCGGTGGTGATGCGTCAAGATTTTGTCACGATCGATCAATTTGTGCCCCCACAGCTACAAGCAGAACAATTAACCCCGATGGGAGAAGCGATCAATTACGCTTTGGATTTATTGGAAAATCGCAAAGCTGACTATAAAAACAATGGTATCCAATACTATCGACCTTGGGTTTTTCTAATTACAGACGGCAACCCTACAGATACTTGGCAACCCGCAGCACAGCGAGTCAGACAAGGTGAAAACGATAAAAAATTCTCCTTTTTTGCCGTGGGGGTCGGACAAGGTGTAGATATGAAAATTTTAAGCCAAATTACTGCTCCAACTCGTCCACCACGGCTGCTGAATGGTCTTGATTTTACATCAATGTTCCTGTGGCTCAGTCAATCCATGCAACAGGTAGCTCATAGTCAACCTGGAGCGACAACGATGATACAAACTCCAGGGATTGGTTGGGGTCAAGTATCTACTTAAACGGTGAGGAAATCTTATGCTTTGGAAAGCGATCGCCTGTTCAGCAAAGGGGACTAGCCATGAAAAGCTAGGCTCGCCTTGTCAAGATTATGCTGACTTTATCAAAGTTAATGACTCTGGGGAAATTGTCAATAATGGTGACATTATTATCGGGGCTGTATGTGATGGGGCTGGTAGTTGTAAATATTCCGATATAGGCTCTAAATTAGCCGTTAAAACAGCCCTGCAAATTTTACAAGGTTGGCTTAAATGGCTGAAAAAGGAGGGAAAAGATTTATCACCAGCCATCTCAGAAGATTATGCTCACCAAGTTTTTGCTCAAGTTGTAGAAGAAGTAAAAAAACAGTTTGAGAGCCAAGCGCAGGAAAGGCATTGCTCTCCAAAAGACTTATCTTGCACTTTGTTAGTCGTGGTTGCGACTCCCAAATGGCTCGCGGCTATGCAAATTGGGGATGGCTTTATTGTGATTCAACAACCTGACTCAGAATATCAATTACTTTTTCAGCCCATCAAGGGAGAGTATGCAAATGAAACTACCTTTGTCACCGCGAGTAATGCTTTAGAAACAATGCGGGTTAGGGTGGTGACTGGAGAGCAACAATTTATTTTCGCATCAACTGATGGATTAGAAAGAATAGCACTTGAGATCAGAGAAGAATCGAAACCGCACCCTCCGGTTTTTGATATGTTTAGAGAAGCCTTAAAAATCCGATCAGAAAATGAGGAAAGAATCTCGACACAAGAGTGGTTGCAATCGGAGCCGGTAAATCAGAACACTGATGATGATAAGACGATTTTATTATGTTGGTATGAATCGGTAAGAGTTCCGCCTAAGCCACCAACTCCAGAACCTCAACCATCGGCAGGTGCTACCCCCAAACCCGAACCAATTTCAATATTTAAACCATCGGTAGATGTCACCCCCAAACCCGAACCAACTCGATCACCTCAGCCATCGGCAGGTGCTACCCCCAAATCCGTGGCAATTCCAGTAATCCAACCATCGGCAGGTGTTATTCCCGCATCTGTAAAAACTCCAGAACCTCAACCATCGGGAGATTCAAACTCAGGAAAATCTTCTGCTGCACAAGCAGTCCCTCCAGCCAAAAAAGAAGATTTTTCCATAGAGGTTTACGCATTCGTTATTAATGTCTTGGCGGGCATTTTTTGGAACTCGCTTTGGCACGATCTATTTGTTGATAGAATGTTTCAAAGTTTAGATTTGAGAAATATTATAGGTATAATTCTTGCCATGATCCTTACTGTACTGATTTTGGGAGTTGATGGGTATCTATATCGACAAAAAATCAAAACTTCTTCCTCGGATCAACGGAAGAATAAGCTACGTTTATTTATTTATATGGTCATCATTTATCTAGGAGGATTATTCGTAGGAGGTTTAGTATATTACCTAATTTATTCTGCTTTAGGGTATTTCTCCCATGTAGAAATTAAATTCAATCGATAAATAAAATAACCCAGAAGAAAACACCAATTTAATTAACAAATAGCCATGCCTAGCTACTTTGACAGTCAAGGTAAATCTATCTCTCTAGTTAAGGAACTGGCCAAAGGGGGTGAGGGTACAGTTTGGCAAACTAATCGGAGTGGATACTTAGCAAAAGTTTACCAGAAACCAAGTCAAGAGCAAATAACAAAGCTCCAATTAATGATCGCCAACCCGCCACAAAACCCGACGGCGGGTCAAAATCATTTTGCGATTAGTTGGCCGACTCACTTAATTAAAGATAATCAGGGTAATTGGGTAGGGTTCTTAATGCCAGAGATTAAGAATGCTAAAGAGCTTGTCTATGTTTATCATCCCACAAATCGCAACAAACACGCCCCAGCATTTAACTGGTATTGTCTGCATATAATAGCTTTAAATCTTGTATCTATTATTCGAGAAATTCATAACACAAATTATGTGATTGGGGATATTAGTGTTAAAAATATTCTCGTAAATGAGTGCAGCTTGGTGTCTTTGATTGATACAGATTCTTTTCAAGTAACTAACCAGGCAGGTAATAAAGTTTATCGTTGTCTCGTGGGTTCTGAAGGTTTTACTCCTCCTGAATTGATTGGGCAAAATTTATCTCAACTCACCCAAACACGATACCATGATAGATTTCGCTTGGCAGTAATTATTCACAATTTACTGTTTGGGAATCATCCTTTTATGGGAATTTGGACAGGTTTGGGAAACCCACCCGGACAAGATGAATCGATTAGTCAAGGTCATTGGCCTTATGGTATTAATAGCCTCCTTAAACCCAGTAGAAACACCATTCCTCTAACGATTCTGCATCCAGAACTGAAGAAATGCTTTCTCAAATGTTTTAATGATGGTCATCAATCTCCAACTTCTCGCCCCTCGCCTGAAGATTGGTTTAATGCTTTACAAGTGGCGATTAATGATTTAGTAGTTTGTAGCACAAACAAAAATCATATCTATAGCCAACATTCTAGCAGTTGTTGTTGGTGCGATCGCGCTCAGGCATTAAGCGTTGATATTTTTCCCTCGGTTAGAAATCCAATTGCTCCTCAGAGGATTCGTGTAACATCATCAAATCAAGCTATGCTACAACAACTGCAATCTCAAATATCAACACTGCAATCGGATAATAAATCACTAAATAACAAGCTTGCTCAAGCTAATACACAATTATCAACACTGCAATCAAATAATCAATCACTAAATAACAAGCTTGCTCAAGCTAATACACAATTATCAACACTGCAATCGGATAATAAATCACTAAATCAAGAAATTCAAAAATTGCAATCGGAGAATCAATCACTAAATAACCAGCTTGCTCAAGTTCCTCAAACCTCTCACCCTACCACCCAATTATCACAACAAGTACAAAGATTAAATGTTATCAAAAAAATTGCCATAACTAGCACAATCATTAGCACAGTGATTGCTACAGCTTTCGCCGGTTTATCTTTCTTTCAATACCAGGAAAGAAATCAGATGATCAAGCAAATTGAGCAAATCAGAAGACAGAATAATCTTCCCTCTGGTCAATGGAAATTATCATCTTACTCTCTTGAGTCAGAGTGGGAGAAGTTTGTCAAAATTCTGCAAGGTAAAAAAAAAACGACTCCACTTTCCCTTGAGTTAGAGTTAGAGAACTTCGGCAATATTGTTACAGGTAAAGAACCCTTGATTTACTCAGACTTGAATCATTTAATCGAGAAAATGCAGGAAAAAAATAGACTCTCAGAGGATGATATTAAGACAAAACAAGACGAAATTAATAAGTTAGCAAAAGAAAAAGAGGAGTTGGAAGATAAAAATAATTCTCTCCAAAGCCGCATCAATGAACTTGAAAAATATACTTATATCAATTTTTGTAATAAAACATCTTATTCAACCATAACTGCTGCATTTGTGTACTGGGATGGAACAGGATTACTATCAAATGGCTGGTATCTTGTTGAATCAGGAAAATGTATGGAAGTTCGTGTCGCTCAAAACTATCATGGTAATGTATATGTTTATGGAATGTACAATCGGGGTGAACGTGAATGGGGAAGCGGTAAATACTCTTTTTGTGTAGATATGGTTGACAAATTCAGTATTTCTGAAAGCGATCAAGTAAGTTGTAGTGAGAGTAATCAAAAAAGAGTAGCAATGAGTGAACTTTCTGTATCTCCGGGTACAAAGAATTGGGATTTTGATTCAGGGATCTCAGCAGTCCCACCGAAGAAACCGTAAAAGGACGATTTTCTGTTCAGAAACCCGGTTTCTCATAACCCACTTATCGGGGCAAGAAACCGGGTTTCTTAATCTTCTTGGTAAAATGAAGATTTTCTGTTCAGAAACCCGGTTTCTCATAATTTTAGTAAAGAACAGGTCTTCAAGGAGCTAATTTGAGCCGAGCTAATCTGGAGGGTGCTAAGCTTAAGAAAGCCGACTTGACTGATACCAATACTTATGGTATGAACATCAAGGATGCAGACTTCACTGGTACAATCATGCCCGATGGAGAATTTTACAAACCGGAAACCAATCAACAAGAATCTCAACAAGTAAAAGCTATGACGCGCAAAATTATTCGTACTGACAAAGCACCCGCACCCGTTGGCCCTTACAATCAAGCGATCGCGGCTACGGGCACTATGCTGTTTGTAGCTGGCCAAATTGCGATCGACCTTAGACTAAACAATATTGTCTACACTGACGATGTGGCTAAACAAACCGAACAAGTTATGGCAAATCTCGAAGCCATTTTAACAGAAGCTGGCGCGACTTGGTTAGATGTTGTGAAAACTACGGTTTTTCTTAAGGATATGAATGATTTCGCTGCTGTGAATGCGGTTTATGCGAAATATTTTGATGCGGAAACTGCACCTGCGCGGGCTTGTGTTGAGGTTTC
>DMYK01000003.1:4189-11621 GCA_003483675.1 Microcoleaceae cyanobacterium UBA11344 | reverse complement strand
TCTGCTGATGAAGTTGGCAAAATTGCTAAATCAATCACTGTATTAATTGACAGTAAAGAGCCAGGTTCGGGAGTAATTGTCAAGCGTAATGGCAACACTTACACGGTGCTTAGTGCCCGTCACGTTTTCAAAGATCCTCAAGCTAAATATGAGATTGTCACGCCTGATAATCAGCGCTATTTGCTCAATTATAGCAGCGTGAAAAAACTGCCAAATATTGACTTAGCAGTTGTCGAGTTTACCAGCAGTCAAACCTACAGCGTGGCGAAGATTGGCAACTCGGATTTGGCGACGGAAGGGAAAGCTGCTTATGTGGCAGGGTTTCCGAAGACTTCAGCGGCGATTAATACTTCGATTTACAATTTCACCGATGGGCGGATTACTGCTAATGCTTCTCGACCTTTAGAAGATGGTTATGCGTTGGTTTATAGTAACAATACGCTGCCGGGAATGAGCGGGGGGCCGGTGTTGAATGAGAATGGCGAGGTGGTGGGAATTCACGGGAGGGCGGATACGAGGGCGGCGGAATCTAGCAGTATTAATCAGGATATACAAATTGCTAAGACTGGTTTTAATCTGGGGATTCCGATTAATACAAGTTTGAGATTATTGGCTTCATCTCAAGTGGATTTAGGGGTGAAGGTTCCGAGTGCGCCTGTGGCGACTGGGCCGAAAGCTGATGATTTCTTTATTCAGGGTGGGGAAAAGTCAAATAAAGGAGATTATCAGGGTGCTAGAGCGGCTTACAATCAAGCAATTCAGCTTAATCCTAATTATGCCGATGCCTACGTCAACCGGGGAAATGCCCACTCTAATTTAGGAGACAAGCAGGGTGCGATCGCCGATTACAACCAAGCTTTGCGAATTAATCCTAACTTTGTCAAGGCCTATAACAACCGGGGGGTTGCTCGTGATGAATTAGGAGACAAGCAAGGTGCGATCGCCGATTACAACCAAGCTTTGCAAATTAATCCTAACGATGCCGAAGTTTATAACAACCGGGGGGCTGCCCGTTATGAATTAGGAGATAAGCAAGGTGCGATCGCCGATTACAACCAAGCTTTGCGAATTAATCCTAACTATGCCCTTGCCTACAACAACCGGGGGGTTGCTCGTGATGAATTAGGAGACAAGCAAGGTGCGATCGCCGATTACAACCAAGCCCTGAAAATTAATCCTAACTATGCCGAAGTCTACAGCAACCGGGGGAATACCCGTAGAGCATTGGGAGATAAGCAAGGCGCGATCGCCGATTTCGATCAAGCTTTGCGAATTAATCCTAACTTAGCTGATGCCTACAACAACCGGGGGCTAACCCGTAAAGACTTAGGGAACAAACAAGATGCGATCGCCGATTACAACCAAGCTTTACGAATTAATCCTAACTATGCCCTTGTCTACAACAACCGGGGGGCTGCCCGTTATGAATTAGGAGATCAGCAAGGTGCGATCGATGATTACAATCAAGCTTTGCGAATTAATCCTAACAATGCTGATGCTTACTACAACCGGGCGGCGGCCCGTAGAGAATTAGGAGACAAGGAAGGTACGATCTCAGATTTCAATCGAGCTTTGCAAATTAATCCTAACTTTGCTGATGCTTACTTAAACCGGGGGATGTTTCGTTTTGGATTAAAAGACTACCAAGGTGCGATCGCTGATTATAGCCAAGCTTTGCGAATTAATCCTAACTATGCTAATGCCTACTTCTTGCGAGGAAATGCCCGTGCTGACTTAGAAGCTTACCAAGCTGCAATTCAGGACTATCAGAAAGCAGCCGACTTATTTCAGCAACAAGGAGATAAAGGTCAGTATCAATATACTCTAAAGATGATTCAAGTAGCTAGAAATCTTGAAAGGGATGCGCCAAATCGACCAATATCTAACAACATACTCAGTATTTATTACTCATTAATACCCGGTAAATCCTCTGTACTTCCCTCCGATGGCAGTCTGTACGAGCTACATACCTTTGAAGGCAGAGCAGGTCAATCAGTCACAATTAACGCAGAAAGCCGTAACTTTGATACTTCTGTGGCACTCTTTAGCGCGGATGGAAAAAAGCTAGCAGAAAATGACGACATCAGCAGATCGAATACTAATTCATCCCTCACCGTCACCTTAGCCACTAGCGGCCTCTATGTCGTGAGGGTCAATGCTAATAAAAAAGGCGAACAAGGTCAGTACACTTTGACAGTCCGCTAGTATTAAATTACCTACAGATTTTCACAATGGCTACTGCAAAATCAGAGATTATTCGCTTCTCTCAGAATGACAACTACTTCTGAATATTCTCATTACTTACTCACTTCGACCAAAGAAACCGGGTTTTTACCTAATCTGTCGGCTACCACGAATAATTGTCGTAAAAAACCCGGTTTCTCGGCCCTCATGCGTAAGTCCTAATTCTGTAACTTTCGCGTCCAATCTCCTATTCCCTTATAGCAAAATTCCCAATCAGCCAAGTCAATCTCCCACAAATTATTAACCTTCGATTCAAGATTTATGATAAAAACTTCATCTTCAGAAACTCGCTGGTTAAAAGTGAGATAATCCATCCCATATTTAACCTGATACTGAGCATTTCTTTGTCGAAGTTCAGCAATTTTACCTGTAATCTGCTCGATGGTATAGCGTTGGATTGCCAAATCCATAGCCGCCTGCAAATCACCCAAAGCACTCAACACTTCAACATATTCGTCTTTGATTGATGCAGTCACCATAATCTGACAACTGCCTCAATAAATTTATTTGCTGTCTTGAACTTCCAGCGACTTAATCATCTTCTCAACAACCGGCAAAAACTGCTCGTACTTCCCCGCTTCCGCCTCATAGGTAATCAAATAAGCCTTGTCATGTTTCATCGTCCAAATATTCAACTTTTTCAACTCTTGATTCCCGTCTTTGGTTGTATAAACAACTCTATACCCGTTTTTGCCAGCTAGAGTAGATGCACCCTCTTGAGCTATCTTAGCATTTTTATCTAACTTCAGGATTTCTTGTTTAGATAACTTCGTATATTCATCGAGGGTTTTATTGCTGGTAGGTTCAACTGTCACAATCAGCCGTTCTTGAAATTTATCAGCATCGCTTTCTTTCGGTGAAATAAATTGAACCACCTCTTTAGTAATGGCGTTAGACTCTTCTTGTTTGTCCCAATTATCGGGATATTTGATTTTAATGCCTTGGGCTGTATTGTCATAACTTGCCAGATGATCGGCAGCCTCCAATCCCACCATTTTTCTAATTTCTGGTGTCAATAATGCTGCTACACCAAATATGGTGGCCAAACAAAGCCCAAGCAAACCAATTTTATGATCTCGCGTCCAGTTACTCATTAATGTCAATAAGTTAGGAGATGATACTACAGTAGAAGATGGTGGAATTCTCCTCAAATTGTTGAAAGCTTGCAACACCTCTGCGGCTGACTGGTAGCGATCGCGAAAATGATAGCGCACCATTTTGTTTAAAATATTAGCAAAACCATCGCTAACTTGGACGCGATCGCGCCAAACAATTTCACCATTAGCATCCTTTGGTAACTCGTGAGGAAGTACGCCCGTCAGCCATTCAATCCCAGTCACTCCCACAGCATATATATCGCTGCCAAACTTAGGCTGTCCGCTATTTTGTTCCGCTGGCATATAGCCACCAGTACCGATGCCAATAGTCAGCGGAGTTTGCCCTGTGGTGTTAGCTATGCAAGTGCTAATTTGTTTGACCGCCCCAAAGTCAATTAAGCATATTTTGCGATCGGAATTGCGCCTCATTAAATTAGCAGGTTTAATATCCCGGTGGATGACTTTGTGCTGCTGAACAAACACCAATATTTCGATTATCTCCTGCAAAATAGCCACAACTTCCGACTCGCTAAGCCGCTGGCCAGGGGTAATTTCTTTACTTAAATCTATCCCCTCAATCAACTCTTGAACTAAATAAAATTCTTGATTTTCCTCAAAATGATCCAAAAGTTCAGGAATCTGAGAATGAGTTCCTAGATTGTGGAGGGTGTCTGTTTCTGTTTTAAATAAACGTCTAGCTGTACTTAGAGTTTGTGGATCGGTAGACTGGGGCTTGAGTTGCTTGACGACACACCGAGGATTTCCCGATCGCCTTTGATCTTCAGCCAGGTAAGTCTGACCGAAGCCACCGCCTCCCAAGTGTTTTATGATGTAGTAGCGTCCTTCGAGTGTTTTTCCTTGCATGATATTTATGTTGGCTAGCAGTAGTGTGGGGGCTGAACTATTGATATCATAGTGGATATCATCTGCGATCGCTCCATCTTTGATTGGGAGTTCAATGCAGCAATCACAGAAGCTAGCGATTGCTTAGATTCACTGCGTAAGGCTAGCCAAAAACAGAGGAAAACCCTTGAGGGTGAGAGAGATTTGAGCCGCTGCTGAGAATTTGGGCCGCCCCTACATCAACCCTGTGAGAGTGATTGCAAAAACAGTAATTTCGCAAATTCAACCGCAGATAGATCACAGGCGGGATGCCAGTACCACAAATAAACACAGATTTGTATAATCCGCGTAAATTTGCGTGCATCTGCGGTTTATAATTAGTTGCGTTTTCCCAAATCGAAGTTTTTTTTGCTCAAGTTCGATCGACCATAAAAATCACAGGCAATCAACCCTATTTATGCCCTATATTCCTATCCCTAAACAATTTAGGGAAGCTTCCAGAGTCATCGAATCTCAACTTTTTTTGCAGCCAAAACGCCTCGCCATTTTTGAAGCTTGTCTGATCGGCTTAGTGGCTGGATTGGCTGGCGTTTTCCTCAAATTAGGAGTCGGATGGCTCGGCAGTTGGCGAGTCGCTACCTCAACATTAATTCCAGCTTGGATATTGCTTCCGGCTGTCGGTTTATTGGGTGGGTTACTAACAGGTTTCTTGGTTGAACGTTGGGCTCCAGAAACTGCCGGCAGTGGCATTCCCCACATCAAAGCTGCCCTTTCCGGTGTCAATCTTTCTTTGAATTTACGAGTAGCTGTCGTTAAACTTCTGACCACTATTTTAGCAGTTGGTTCCGGTTTAACCCTGGGAAGACAAGGCCCAACTGTACAAATTGGAGCGTCTTTGGCTAGCTGGATTGGTCACTTAATGCCAACTTCCCCCGACTACCGCCGGCAATTGATTGCTTGCGGTGCGGCGGCGGGATTAGCCGCTGGTTTTAATGCTCCCATCGCAGGGGTTTTGTTTGTAGTCGAAGAACTTCTGCACGATGTTTCTGGCCTGACTTTAGGTACTGCAATTATTGCTTCTTTCATCGGTGCAGTCGTCTCGCAGCTTTTGGGCGGAGACAGTTTAAATCTGAATTTACGAGACTACCAAACCAGTTTTTCAGCTAGGGAAATTCCGTTTTACATACTGTTAGGAGTTTTAGCAGGATTGCTGGGAGCTTTGTTCAGCAAAGGGATTATTGCTGGTTTGCAATTCAATCGGAAAACGCTCAAATTAGCTTTGCCTTGGCGAGTTGCTTTAGCTGGCTTAATCTGCGGCTTAGTAATAGCAGCTTTGCCAGAAAATTTCCGTAATAATACTGGATTGCGCCAGTTTTTACTAACCGGAGAAGCTAGCGGACAAACAAGTTTAATTGCTTTGATCGCTCACTTTTTTTTGACAATTATATCTGCTGCTTCTGGAGCTCCGGGAGGCTTGTTTGCACCTTCCCTAGTTATGGGTTCTGCACTCGGCCATATCGTGGGCATTTTACAGGCAGATTGGCTCGGTGTTGGTTTGCCTGTAACTTACGCTTTGGCGGGAATGGGAGCGTTTTTTTGTGCGGTTTCTAGAGCTCCGATTACTGCGGTAGTTATTGTGTTTGAAATCACTGCGGATTTTAAGTTAGTGCTACCTTTGATGATTTGTTCTGTAGTTGCTTATTTAGTCGCAGAAAAGGTGGATAGTGGCTCTTTGTACGATCGCCTTTTAGAGTTGAAAGGCATTCAACTGACAAAAGATAAACCTGCGGTTGATGCTTTGAGCGACTTGTACGCAGCTAACGTGATGCAGCGCCAAGTTGAAACTCTTTCGAGTCTAATGACTTTTGATGAAGTGATGCAGGCTTTTTCGCGATCGACTCATCGTGGTTTTCCGGTAGTTGACGCTGGAAAATTGGTCGGAATTGTCAGTCAAACGGATTTGGCAAATGCCAGCAAGCGCAATTTTACTGGGCAATCTTTGCTCAAAGAATTTATGACGGCGCAGCCAATAACCGTAAAAGCAACTGATACTTTAAGCGAAGTTTTGTACAGGCTCACCCACTACAATCTCAGCCGCTTGCCGGTGACAGAAGGACGACATTTAGTAGGCATTATTACCCGCAGTGACATTATTCGAGTTGAGTCCGATCGCCTCAGCGGAGAAACAACCCAAGACCCGCATCCAGAACCTTCTTACATTGTATATCAAACCAGAGCACCGCAGATCGGAAACGGCCGCTTATTAGTGCCGCTCTCGAATCCGAATACAGCACCGGCTTTGTTGCGGCTGGCGGCTGCAATCGCGCGCGATCGCAACTACGAACTAGAATGTCTGCAAATCATGTTAGTACCGCGCAACAGTTCTCCCTCAGAAACCGCAGTGCGGACAACAAAAGGCCGTCGCCTCCTACAACAAGCCGAGCGAATTGCCCGCGATTGGGATGTCCCATTACACACGCAAATACGGGTAGCTCACGACGTTCCTAACGCGATTTTAGAGACAATTGGGGAGCGACACATCGATCTAATTTTGATGGGCTGGCAAGGCGAAATTTCGACAACTGGACGCATTTTTGGCGATGTTGTAGATACCGTAATTCGGCAAGCTGGCTGCGAAGTAATTTTGGTAAAATGGAGCGAAAAGTTATTACAAAAAGGCCAGAAAGGAGACTGGAATCCCAAATCAAAAATCGCAGAAAATCCTGCACCATATTCAAACATTGAAAGCGAGGAATTGGGGCTGCACACGCTAATGGGTTTACAGCGCTGGCTGGTGCCAATTCGCGGCAGTTATAAGCAAGCGGCTGCTTTGCGGCTGTTACCTGCTTTGGTGGCTGCGAGTGCATTACCAGAGATTAGATTGTGTCAGGTGCACCAGCCTTCTGTCGCAGCACCCGATCGCCATGAATTGAAGCAGGCGGCTGAGTTTCTCCAGCGCAGGGTTAGTTGTGAGGTAATGACAACTTCCGTTTGCGCTAAGTCGGTTTCTGATGCTTTAATTGATTTAGCTCAGAATGATCAGTGCGATGCGATCGTCCTGGGAGCCAGCCGCGAAGGGCTATTGAAACAGGTGATTCAGGGGAATATTCCCGAAGCTGTGGCGCGTGGCTGTGATTGTACCGTAATTTTAGTGCGATCGGCAAATTAGTTATTGGTAATGGGGAATGGGGGAATTGGTAATGACTCCGGGTAAGGTGCGTACTTCGCACCCTACAATATGGGGTAAG
>DMYK01000003.1:0-4042 GCA_003483675.1 Microcoleaceae cyanobacterium UBA11344 | reverse complement strand
CTACAATATAAAGGTGATGACTAATATCAAATAACTATGGTTCACTTTAAAATAGGCTTTCAACACTTTAATTCCTTCGCTGACATTACGCTTTCTCTGGCAAAAACCTTAGACAAAATGGGAATTCCTATTTCTGTCGAACCGTCACAAATTGCCCCTCACGTCACGCGCATTTCCACGGAAGCAGAAAACAATCTGCTGGCGAAGTGGATGAGCAACAGTCCATCGGATTTATTTCAAATAAAATGGTCGCATTACTGGAAACCTTATTTTTTAAAAGAACTCAACGCTCATCTCAATTTAGAGTTTTTTGCGATTAATTATGAATTTGCTACTAATCACGAAGAATTTGATTATTGGATCTACGATGCTGTCAATAATAGCTCTCACAAATTAGCCGTAAGTGAATATTCTAAAAACGTTTTAATCCAAGCAGGTTGTCCGGCTGCTAACGTCTCAGTCATTCCTTTGGGTTTCAATCCTTTCATCTCGGAACAGTATTATGAAAGACCCCAAAACCAGCAGAAAAATGTAACTTCTATTTTGCACATGACCAATTCTTTTGATTTATATAGATTTGGTACTGATCTGGCAATTCAAGCTTTTTGCCAGGAATTTCAACAGGAATCTCATGTCGAATTAATTATCAAAGATGGTGGGAAACATCCTGAATTAATCGTAGAATTAATTATGGATTTTGAAAGTCGATTTGGCAAGTTTAAGCCAAAGATTCAAATAATACCTAAGTTTTTTGACAAACAAGAACTAGCTGATTTATACTTGTCAGCAGATGCTTTTTTAGCTCCGTTTCGTGGCGAGGGTTTTGCTATTAAAATTTTGGATGCGTTTGCTGCCGGTTTACCCGTTGCTATGACTCTGTACGGCGGCCCGACTGAGTACGCTAATACTGCTAATTGCTATCCCATTTCTTATGAGCTAATTCCCCTAGGAAAGTGTTACGATACTCAGTATCTTAAAATTATAAATTCTCCTCACTGGGCAGAACCAAATGTTCAGTCTGTTCGGGAGCAGTTGCGCAAGATAGTTGAAGATTCAAAGCGTTTTCAGGTAGCTCAAAAAGCCAGAGAGACGGCGGATTTATTTAATTGGGAAGCGACGGCTAAAAAATTGCTAAGATTAATGCGAGAGTTGTTTTAGGAGCGGAAATTATGGCACTCGAACGCAAAATGTTTAGAGGAATGTTTTTACCTACCGAAGTGGTAAAATTGAAACAGCCTTGTTTTACTCCGGGGCGTTTGTTTGAGCCGGGAAAATATCAGGCTGCTGATTTGCCGGATGTGGCTTTTGATATGGGTTTGGTAGACCATTTGCCGCCAGTTAAAGGGCAGAGTTCAGCAACTATCAATGCCGATGGTGGACAAGCTCAAGAATAGGCTGTTGGCAGATGAAGACTTAAACTACAGTTTGTAGTAAGGACTTCAGTCCTTAAATTAAAATAATCAAAGACTCAAGTCCTGACTTCGAACCGGATGTATTGCCAATTTAACTGTCTTGTTCCATTTGGGCAATTAACTCTTTCAAAACTTTACTAGCTTTGTCATTGTCAATCTGACAAGTTCCGGCATTCTGGTGTCCGCCACCGCCATATTTTAACATTAACTGTCCAATATTTGTCTGAGAAGTTTTGTTGAAAATGGACTTGCCAACTGCAAACACTGTGTTTTGTTTTTTCTGTCCCCAAAGTGCGTGAATTGAAATATTGCACTCAGGAAACAAAGCGTAAATTGCAAATCTATTCCCGGCATAAATTGTATCTTCGTTTCGCAAATCCAAAACAACTAAATTATCATAAACCTTGGCGCAGCGCTGTATTTGCTTTTGAAACTGCTCTTCTTGATCGAAGTAGAGATCCACTCTTTCTTTGACATCGGGAAGTTCCAAAATTTCTTCAATTTTATGATTTTTGCAGTAATCAATTAACTCCATCATTAGCTGGTAATTGGAAACTGTAAATTCCTTAAACCTGCCTAACCCGGTTCTGGAGTCCATGATGAAGTTTAGCAGCACCCAGTTTTCTGGATGCAAAATTTCTGCTTGGGAAAATTGGGCGGAGTCAGATTTGTCAACGGCTTCCATCATCGCGTCGGAAATTTGAGGAAACTTTTCTTGGCCGCCATAATATTTGTACAGTACCCTAGCTGCTGAAGGTGCATAGGGGTCGATGATGTGGTTTCTTTTGATTTTTGGATGTCTGAGAGTTTCGCTGAAATGGTGATCGAAAGCTAGATGAACTCCTTCAACATAGGGTAAATTAGTGCTAATATCGTTGTTGGTTATGGCGATTTTTCCGTCCTGCATATCTTTAGGATGCACGAATTTAATCTCGTCGATCATGTCGAGTTCTTTCAAGAGAACGGCACAAACAAGACCGTCAAAATCGCTGCGGGTGACTAATCTGTATTTTTGAGTGGTTGACATATGCTTGTGAGATGTGGAGGGAGTGATCAACAGCCAATATAACGTATTACCCGATCGCACTACAATATGAACGCTGACCCTTATGCTTGGATAGAGAAGTCTCTCGACACTATTCGCCGCGCCGATTGGTATCGATCGCCACAATCGATCGAAAGTTGCCCAGGCCCTAGGGTAAAATTAGCAGGCGACTGGCTGATTAATTTTGCCAGCAACGATTATCTGGGACTAGCCGGCGATGACAGGTTAATTCAAGCGGCTATTTCTGCAACCAAAGAATTTGGTACGGGTGCGACTGGTTCGAGGTTGCTCAGCGGACATCGCGATTTGCACCGACAGCTAGAACTGGCTATTGCTAATTTAAAACAAACTGAGGATGCTTTAGTATTTAGTTCGGGATATTTGGCGAATTTAGGGGCGATCGCATCGATCGTCAGCAAGCGCGATTTGATATTATCTGACAAGTACAACCATTCCAGCCTGAAAAATGGAGCGGTACTCAGCGGAGCTCAGACTGTAGAATACGATCACTGCAACCTTGAGGATTTGAGATCTCTGCTGACTGAACATCGCGCCAGCTATCGCAAGTGTTTAATTGTTACCGATAGCGTCTTCAGCATGGATGGGGATTTGTGCCCATTACCGCAGTTGTTAGCTTTGGCGCGACAATTTAACTGTATGGTGTTAGTAGACGAAGCTCACGCTACAGGAGTTTTCGGTGCTAGCGGTGCTGGTTGTGTAGAACATTTCGGGTGTACCGGAGAAACATTGATTCAAGTTGGCACACTCAGCAAAGCTTTGGGAAGTTTAGGTGGCTATGTTGCCGGTGCTTCTGCTTTAATTGATTTTCTCCGCAATCGAGCTCCGAGTTGGATTTATACTACGGGATTGACACCGGCGGATACGGCGGCTGCTTTAGAAGCTGTGAAAATTGTACAACAAGAACCCGATCGACGCGATCGGCTACAGCAAAACATCAAAAATTTCAAAGATAACGCGATTAGCAATTACCAATTACCCGTTAGTAATTCTGATTCCCCAATTTTCAGTTTTCTCTTAAAAGATGCAGCCACAGCTTTAGCTGCTAGCAGCAAGCTCAAGGAGATGGGTATTTTTGCGCCGGCGATTCGCCCTCCGACTGTGAGTGTGAGTCGAATTCGGATTTCGCTGATGGCAACTCATGATCCCGCACACCTTCAGCAGTTGGTAGAAGCTTTGAGGCAAATTTAAGGGAGTGGGAGAGTGGGCTACCGATGCCCGATGCCCTCTTGTTTTTGATTGTCAAGATTTCGCTATTGATTTATGCGGCAGATAATACACTATTTTGGTCGATCGGTCAATAACTGTAAAGTTTTTGTAAATTTAGATACTTTTTGAAATTTCGCGCTATATTATAGAAGTAGCGGTTTACACCAAATTTAATATAAGGAAGCCCCACCATGAACACAAATCGTCAAAACGTAAGAAAAATAGCTGAAACCCACCGCGCCAATATTCAGAAGCAACTGACGCACCGCATCGAAGTAGCTAAAGCCAGTGGCAACCAAGATTTGGTCCGGGTACTTGAAGAAGAAATGAGACAGTTTTGACACTCCTCGGCCTGAAG
>DMYK01000004.1:4332-4774 GCA_003483675.1 Microcoleaceae cyanobacterium UBA11344 | reverse complement strand
CTGTGGGCGAATAGCATTTTATTTGCCCTATCCCATTTTATCAAACCTGTGGCAGCAATGCTGCGGAGTTGGCCGCAGTTTCCGGGATTGTTGCTGTTGGGTTTGATATTGGTTGGGGGAAAGCGATCGCGCCAAAATCGTCTTGGTTTGTCGATCGGCTTTCACGCAGGTTTAGTCTGGGGATATTATATGATTAACATCGGACAATTAGTGCGATATTCTGGCTCAGTACCCGACTGGGTAACAGGAGTTAACGGCAATCCGCTAGCTGGGGCGATCGGGCTGTTGTTTTTGAGCGTGTTAGCTGTGGGAATACGAAAAATGTCTAAATTTTCCAATTAGTCGATCGCTGGTTTGTAGTTCATATCCTAAGATATCAGATACTAACAACACTAATTCCTGCGATCGCGGGAGATTTTAGCTTGTGCTTCACCACAATTTG
>DMYK01000004.1:648-4274 GCA_003483675.1 Microcoleaceae cyanobacterium UBA11344 | reverse complement strand
ACCTTTGGCTGGTCAATGCCTAATACTTCTGCTGCTTGAATTTGATTCAGTTTCCTTTGATTAACGAGTTCAGTTATCTGGCGTACCAGTTCAGCCTTCATCAGCATTTCATCAGAATTAGGCATACCCAAATCAGCAAATATATTGCCACTACTAACTTGAATATCGATCTCTTTACTCATGATTTCCCCCCTTTTTTCTTTCAGCGTATTTATCTCTTAAAAAGTAGTGATAAGAAGCCGTCTATTTCCAGCTTAGTTATAAACATAAGCACATCTTATCACTACTGATTCCACTCTTAGTTACTCTTGAACTCTTCGTAATGCTCTTGAGCTCGTTTTAGCCTTTCTTCAATTAACTTAATATCCTGTTGCGGTGTAGCAATTCCTTTTTTAGACTTTTAGTGAAATATTACCTTGATCGCCAGCAGGAACACTACAATGAAGACAATTATTTCGATAATCTGGATGTTCCCGCCCCTATTGAAGATGAAAATTACTCGTATCAAATATTAGCTGATAATACGTTTTTTCATGGTGCAATTCATGTGGCTTTATCGAAAAAGTTTGGTTTGAAGTCTTTTCTGACTGTTATCTATTTACAAAACGGTGAGATTCAGACTTGTTCACCTGTAGAAATTCCTCTAAAAGCGCCGATTTCTCCCCCCCAACTGATGCTATTTCTACAACAGGTACAATCCAATCCGGCTCAGTATTGTCGTTAGTCTGGGGCAACCACAGGGGGATTACCCCCACATATCGTGTGCCATCAAGGAATTTTCGTAATTCCTGACTATATTAACATTAGACCTCTGGCAAAAGTCATTAAAACCATCATTAGAATAAACGGAATGATGTGCGTTTTAGCTAGTTTTGCACAGAGGTCTATTAAAGCAATGCCATTGATTAAATTTAGCCGCGATTCTGCTTATCGGCAAAATCTTTTATGTAAACAAATGTGACAAAACCTGAATCTTTGCGTAAAAAAACAGGGCTTAACGCGAATACAGAGGTAGGAGCTCAAAATCACAGAGCTTGGTACGACAACAAAACTCTGCACAGAGGTGCAATTATGCAACTGCGCTCAATTTTTAAGATTTCCCTGGTGATGGGGGCCCTAACTGGGTTGGTAATCACCAATGCTGCACCCGTATATGCTTTCGGAGGTGGGGGATGGGGTTCATCGCCAGCAGCACCACCCGCACCCGCACCCGCGCCCGCACCCGCGCCCGCACCCGCGCCACAAACCGGTTCATCACAGTCCAATCCCATCCTGCCAACCGTCGTACAACTGTTGCAGCAAACTGGTCAAGTGATTAGCGCGGGGCGGAGCTGGTTCACCACCGCGAAGACAATTTTTAGCTTCTTCGCGGCTCCCCGGCGAAGCTGGATCGATCCGCCAACGGCGGCTGGATTTCGCTTTAGTATGGCTTCGGGTTCAAACTCCCTCTTTACTGAGATTGTTGACTTTCCCACTGGTATCGACCCGGATAATCAGTTTACTGTATCAGTTGGGGGCAATGTACTAGGCGATTTTGGGCCAGGTCAGAGCGTTAATTTTGTGAGTTTGCTGGGTCACGGTGTCTCGGAATTTGACGTTACGGGCATCAATCCGCTGATCGATACAGAAAAGCCAAATCCCTTCCCTTTGCAGGTAGATTTCAATACCGAAGAAGCGGATTTGACGATGACCCCGTTAGAGACTGTTCCTGAACCTTTGACTGTATTGGGCACTCTCACATTTGGTATTTTCCTCGCAACAGCAAAGCGTCGCCGCCCGGAGTTAGCTAAAAGTAGTTCAAGCAATACTTAGATGATTTTACCTTAGTATTCGCGGACTGTTCAATCTCGTAACCAGCCTGGAAGATCAGTTCCAGGCTCCAACTATCTTGGATAAATTTAGGGGGATTGCGTGAAAAATATAGAGCTGAGAGTCCCTAAGTGGAGATGGCTTGATGCTAATTATAAATCTCTCCCAAAACGCAAACTGCTACTGGGAACTGCTTTGCTCGGCGGGATTTTGATGGGATTGACTCCGGCTCCGGCAGGTGCTTGGCCTTTGGCATGGATTTCCTTAGCTCCTCTCTGGATTCTAATTATTAATAACACCAAATACCCAATACAAAATTCAGGATTTCAAGGTAATTTTCCAGCTTTGATCGGGTGTTTGTGGGGAATTGGCTATAACGGTTTAGCCCTGTTTTGGATTACAGGTATTCACCCGATGAACTGGATGGGAGTCCCCTGGTTGTGGAGTCTGGCGATCGCGCTCTTCTGCTGGATGGTGGTCACTCTTTGGGGAGCCGTATTAGTTGCAGTTTGGGCCTGGGTGATGTCGCTCATTTGCAGCATAACAACGCGAGGGTGGGTTCGCATAATAGTGGGGGTGGCTCTATGGTGCGGTTTGGAAAGCTTTTGGAATTTAGGGCCCTTGGTGTGGACATCCCTATCCTACACTCAGAGTCCTCACAATTTAGTGATTTTGCACCTGAGTCAACTCTCTGGATGTAATGCCGTGACAGCCGCGATCGTTGCTGTCAATGGCTTAATTGCGGAAGCTTGGATTAATAACACAAACGTCCAGAAAAATCCTCGCACCTCTGGGTTATTTCGACCAGGGCTGTTTAATTGTAAGTATTTGTATTTAGCAGTGGGATTATTAGTGAGTTTACACTTAATAGGTTTTACCTTGTATAGTCGTACTCTGATGCAATCACCGCTTAATGCCTTAAAAATAGGCATCATTCAGGGAAATATCCCCAACGAAATTAAACTGTCATTACAGGGAAAATATCGTGCGTTAGATATGTACACCAGTGGTTATAAATTTTTAGCAAATCAGGGAGTAGATGCAATTTTAACCCCAGAAGTGGCATTACCTTTTTTGTGGGAAAATCCCCGGGCTAATTCTAACAAATTTTACCAAGCCGTTATTGAGAAGGGGGTTGTAGTTTGGTTAGGAGGTTATGGAACGGGGGAGGTAAGGGAAGGTTTGCCGCGCTCCCTCACAACTAGCCTGTTTACTTTAACAGGAAAAGGAGAGATTTTGAGCCGCTACGATAAGGTACATTTAGTGCCTCTGGGAGAATCGCTGCCTTTTGAAAAAACTCTAGGAAGGCTGCGTTTATCCCCGAATAAATCTCTGATGCTTGCCGGAAAATCTCATCAAGTATTTGATACTTCGTTTGGTCGTGCAATTGTCGGAATTTGTTTTGATTCGGCCTTCGCGGAACATTTTCGCAGTCAAGCTGCTGCTGGGGGAGAGTTTATTCTCACTGCTTCTAATGATGCTCACTACAGTCGAGCAATGCCGGCTCAACACCACGCTCAAGACGTGATGCGAGCCATTGAAACAAATCGCTGGGCGGTGCGGGCTACTAATACAGGTTATTCCGCGATTGTGGACCCTCACGGTAGAACTAAATGGCTGTCTAGGCTTAATACTTATCAACTTCATATAGGAACGATTTATCGACAGCAAAACCCAACTTTTTATGTGTTGTGGAGTGATTGGCTAACACCCGTGTTATTTGTTTCATCTGCTACCGCTTTGTTGATTGATTCTTTCTGGAGATGGGACTAATCTCCATAGGATTTACGCATTAGCTCAATAGGTTTTTGTGGGGG
>DMYK01000004.1:0-629 GCA_003483675.1 Microcoleaceae cyanobacterium UBA11344 | reverse complement strand
AATAATTTGTGTATTTTGTTGGTGGTTTCACTCTTGCGAAAGCAGGCCTTAAGCCTACACTACTTTAGAAAGCAGGCCTTAAGCCTACACTACTTTATACTTGGAAAATTAAGGTTAATTTTTTCTAATTCTTGTTTCATTCCTAAGCGTTCAAAACCTTCTGTTGCCAGCTTTACCCATTCCTGAGAAGCTATTAAATTGCCTCGTTTTTTTTCCCCCTGGGCAAAATCTGAAAAGCGTGCAAAACATAGACGGTATCTGCAAACTTTACCGTGTAAACGGCTCGATAGGTATCTCCATCATAGTCATCGGTAATTTCCAAAACTTTCGCACTTCCAAACCCTTTTAGAGGTTTAGCAAATTGGTATTTTCCTCCTGTTTGTGCTAGATACAGAGCATAGCCCATGATGTCATGTACATCTTCATGAAATTCCCTAAGATCGTTCAGAGAGCTTCCTATCCATAGAACAGTTTTGAGTGATATTTGTGTCATTTTTACTGTAGTTTGTCAAGTATTTTTTCATGCTTTATCGATTCCTATTGTTGATAGCTACAATTCTATTATGCTAGACTTAGCATAAATTGTCAAGAGTTATATCAAATCCGTTGACATCGGAATTATTCATCTC
>DMYK01000433.1:4227-4391 GCA_003483675.1 Microcoleaceae cyanobacterium UBA11344 | reverse complement strand
AGAAAAACCCAAATAGCCCGCCGGTTAACCTCCATCTCCTTCGGTCGTACTATACATAGTATAAAAAATCCCAGCCTCTTGAGCGACCCCGAACTGTTCTGTGCCCTCAAGCAATTTGTAGGCAAAGTAGAAGGGGCCGATACTTACAGACAGCTAGCCGCGCG
>DMYK01000433.1:0-4181 GCA_003483675.1 Microcoleaceae cyanobacterium UBA11344 | reverse complement strand
GACCACCGCTACGGCAAATGTCAATTTAACGATAAATTGTATAAGCAATTACAAAATACCTTTCCCCAGAACGATGCTCAGAAGTTCAACGAATTTTTAATGCTCAGAACTTGCAGCCAGTTGTTAAACTTTTTAGTAGTAGAGAGTTCTCAGCGGCCCAACCACTTTGTGTTCATTGACCTAATCTCCAACCTCGGCCCCACCCAAACCACAGGTCTGCTGCTGAAAATTGTACTAATTTGTGGCAAAGTAAAACCCTACCTAGAAAAGCGACTGGCAATTTTGTTCGCCCACTACGAATTCTCGACCAGAGCAGGCGTAATGTGGTTAGTCAAAGCCCTCGAAAACCTGAATCTAGCTTTGAGTACCAACTTTGGGAAGGTAGACGTATCTTTCCTGCGGTAAATAGCATTGCCACAACTAACTACTGAAACCCGTTGAAAAGAGGCGATTCTCGAAAAATTGGGTGGAAAACCCCGTCCTTTTAGGACAGCTTTGTGTTAAAATGGCTTCAAGTCGGGATAGGAAACTGCCACGACTCTAAATGGACATAGAGAAAACGTAAGACTATTTCGGTAGCAGATTTCTGAGAAGTGTCAAGAATCACCGCACCTGATAGTCGGTGAGTGTTTCAAATGTTAAAGTACCAAGTGTGAATCAGATTCGGTTGCAGGCTTTGTTCATTGCTACAGAATTGTCTAAAAACTTGCCCTTCTGTATCGGCAGGGAACTCTCCGAAACTGAAATCTTTGCACTATCTAAATTTTGGAGTTATTCCCCCATGTCGATATACGTCGGTAACTTATCCTATAAAGTTACCCAAGAAGACATCACCGCCGTCTTCGCCGAATACGGAACCGTTAAACGAGTACATCTACCTACAGACAGAGAAACGAGTCGCCCCCGTGGCTTCGGTTTTGTAGAAATGTCAACCGATGCAGAAGAAGATGCAGCCATTGCGGCTCTCGACGGAGCAGAGTGGATGGGTCGTGACCTCAAGGTCAACAAAGCCAAGCCTCGCGAAGATGAAGGCAACCGGGGCGGTGGCAACCGGGGCCCCGGTGGCCCAGGAAAATTTCCTCGCGGGGAAAGAGGAGGAGAAAGAGGAGAAAGAGGAGGAGGAGGAGGACGTTATTAATTTCCTCGGACGCAGATTTGAGATTTGAGATTTTCGATGAAGGGCACCTAGCTCCGAACCGCCTTCTCTTCAAATTGCCTGCTCTACGGTAAATACACGCTAAAGCCAAGGGCTTGACCCTTGGCTTTTAGCTATGAGTCAGATTCGATGCTACTGCTCAATCCATGATTGTTCAGCGTTTCGCAGTAAAACTCAGCGTGTTCTAGAGCACAAACAATCACCAGTCCCAGCCCGTTAGTGTGAGCTTCCATCATAATATTCACGGCCTGTGGCTGAGTCAGACTCGGTACCGTCTGCATCAGAGTCTGCACCACATACTCCATAGGGTTGAAATCATCATTGTGGAGCAGAACGCGATAGCGCGGTGCAAGCTTACGGACTGTTGAAGGTTTTACAAGAATTTCGACAGACACTACTTTGTATCCTCCTGGTGGGTAAAATGTTAAAATTTTTGAATAATCTAGAGCCGGATTCCTCCGCTGTGCAATAGTATCCGACTTTTAGTTATTTTAAATGAATGGAGATGCTGTTAGGTAATCAAATTCCCACAAAGCAGCTAAAAAGTCGATCGCCAGACGCAGATGCAGTTTATGACAAGTCCTGTCTCCTAAGCCTGTCACCCTGACCTTGCTATCGCCGTACAATAGACATCTCCCAAAAAGACAGTCAAGAACAGGTAGGATGCCTGTTCCACAGGAATTATGGGAGAGGTCTAATAGAAGTCTCCCAAAAAGACAGTCAAGAACAGGTAGGATGCCTGTTCCACAGGAATTATGGGAGATGTCTAATTAGAATACAACAGATCAAAATAACAAACTACTACCTGTCGAGTCTCCAGAACTGAGTGAACCTATATGAAACGCAAACCTAAATCCTTCAACGACAGATTCAGCGCCGACGCACCAGGGGGAGAAGATGACTCCGACTACTCCGGCCCCTTTGGCGGACAGTCGCGGCGTCAACCTCAGTCTGGCAAACCCTCCTTCCTCAACTACACATCCCTGGGGATTTTAGCAGCCGTTTTTATTCTCGGAATTGGGATTGGCATTGCCTTTAGCTCCACCGCTACCATTAGCCCAGATAACGTAGCATCCCGCGAATTTATCGATCGCAGTGCCCCGAATCCCGAACTTTGCGTACAGTTTGGAGCCAGCGCGATGGTGACAGATATGCGCGCCTACGTCACCCTCAACCCTTTCAACGTCTACATTTCACAGCCGATTATGCGCCCCGGATGCGTGCTCCGAACCAACAACTGGGCAATTCTGGAACAAAGAAAACTCGTTAGCCAAGACCAAGTGCGCGATTGCAAAAATCGGATGAATACATTTGGCTTCACCGGTGCCCTGGAAAGTCAACCGGATATCAACTGTATTTATCAAAATGACAGCGCCAAAAACCTGTTTATCAACCAGCCCGGTTCAGTGGCTCCAACTACAGATAATCAAAATTTCTAACTTTGATAGTCCTGGACGCATCAAAACCTTAAGAAACCGGGTTTTTTGGGTTTTGATGCGCTGTAACGAAGTCTTGGAGCAAAAACCCGGTTTCTGACCACCCGTGCGTTCAGTTGTTTCGGAATGATTTAACCGCAGAGACCGCAGAGACCGCAGAGTCTCCAGAAGAGAGAGATGAATAATTCCGATACCAACGGATTTGATATGACTATTAAAGCTACTGTTTGGGAAGCGGTTCACCAAAGTTGATGATGATTATCCGCCGTTCTGGTGCTGCAGGACGGGGTATAGGAGCAACAGGTATCCCCCGCCGTTCTTGAACCGCAACCCTGACTAAAGGCACTGTTATCGGTCGGATTTGGTCGTTTTGAGTTGTTGGCTGGGAAGGATTTCGATCGTAAGTTTGAGTGGCGATCGGCTGGGGCTGCGGTACTTTTGTTGTTGATGGGGTTTGGGTTTCGGTTGTGTTACGACTCGAATTTGGGGCGATCGCCGGCACTAACACCCAGCGATTGGCGACGCCGATTTTTTGGAATTGAGTGCGATCGGGATTTACAGCAAATCCTGGCGCTAACTCCATCACAATTCTCGCCATTCCTGGTTGAATTTGACTCATTCCCACAGAACGTACTAACCCTTTTGGGTATAATTGAGTCGCATCTACTGAGATTTCAGTATTGGGCAAATCCACAGCAATTTGATTTGGGTTTAATACAAAATATTTGGGCGTGGTTCCCTCTGGGAGGGTAATTACTAACTCATTTGTCGCCGGATCGAATTGCCAAATTGGGACTGTTGAAGCGGTGGCTTGTTGTTGTCCGATTTGCATCGAAACTGTGGTGGCGACTGCTAGACTCAGACTCAGTGACTTGCTGACTAACAATCGGGGTGTTAGAGAATTAAGAGTCAATTTTTGTAAGTCTTGCCAAAATCTTTTGTATTGCATGGCTGCTGGGTGAAAGTTTTGATGTAAACTAGATTTGAGAATAATTGGGCATCGGGCATCGGGCATCGGGCATCGGAAAAAGCGTGTTCCTTGATGGTCGAATCATGGTATTATAACTATTTAATACCAATTTTTTATGAGGCTGCATAGAATCTGATCCCCCCTAACCCCCCTTAATAAGGGGGGGACAAGATTCTGATCAAAGTCAACCCCTACTCCCTTCTTAAAGGGGGATTTAGGGGGATCGAGATATGTGCAACGACCCATTAAATTAATATAATCGGAATCGCGCTCGCCTAAAAAATCCTGCCGTCAGAACATCTATGGCTTACAGCAACAGCGAACTTGAGGGAAAATCTTTCTATCAATCGGAACCTTTAATCGCCAGATTGAGGGGAATTATTCGCGATTATCCCGAAGGTGTGGGGATTCTCAAAGAATTAATTCAAAATGCTGACGATGCGAAAGCCACGCGGGTAGAGATAACTCTTGATTGGCGAAACCATCAAGTCGAAAAATTGCCGGACGATCGCATGGTACTGCTAATGGGGCCGGCGATGTTAGTCTACAACGATAGCGTGTTTGCCGACAAAGATTTTGACAGCATTCGCAGTTTGGGACAAAGCGAAAAAGCGCGAGA
>DMYK01000286.1:7086-7935 GCA_003483675.1 Microcoleaceae cyanobacterium UBA11344 | reverse complement strand
AGTTGCAAATGCTGGGAAGTTAATATCTGAAGGAAGGCACTACACGGATTACAGCAGATTCCACGTTTATGAAGTATACCCCTGATCGATCCCCCTAGGGACACTCAAGCGTGCCCATTGGTGTCAACTTAAGACTGAAACCCTTGAAAAATCTCGCTTTTAGCTAAGTCTAGATCCCCCTAAATCCCNNGGGAGTAGGGTGTGAGTAGGGGTAGACGAAAGATCGGACTCTTGTCCCCCCCTTCTTAAGGGGGGCTAGGGGGGATCTAAGCTTAATAGTTAAACAGCAGTCTGTGACAGGGTTTGAAGTTAAGTTGACACTAATAGGCATTGCCGTGTCCCTACACTTCATAAACCTGGAATACGCTGTATGACACGGATACACGGATGAATTATCGAATACCGAGCTCCCCGACTTCGCAGAAGTTGTCGGGGAGCTAAAAGAATCTCAAATCTCAAATCGCAAATCTAAAATTGAATCACCTGCCCGAAGTCATTTTCCAAAGTGTTTCTGGCAGGTGAATTACATACTGAAACAACTGATTTGGCCCGATGCCAAACAATAACTGCATCGTCAACACAATTACTGCCAGAGAAATCGCCGTCCCGATGCTAGCCTTCATTACTTTGACGGCCCAATTAAACACTAACCAAGATACAAGTAATGAAGCAATTAAGATAATTAATTCTATTGGCATATCACATTTTTCACTCTAATTTAACTATACTTGTTATAGCAATCGCTAAGACTGTTCGGAGGTTGTTAATGGCTGATATCGTTTACGGTTGTTTCGGAATGATTAAACCACAGAGGCCACAGAGGGCGCTGAGGAAGAGAAGAGAGAGATG
>DMYK01000286.1:6310-6955 GCA_003483675.1 Microcoleaceae cyanobacterium UBA11344 | reverse complement strand
TGCCGAACTTCCTTCTGCTATACTTCAAGCAATGCTGCCGCGTTTCCGTGTTTCCTTATAAGAAATCCCCACATTTTTTAAACCAGCTTTAATCATTTCCTGTTCCAACAACGCGAAAAAGCGACCTCTATCTCCTCCTTTCACCACGGCTTGGTTGTGGGCTTCCGCCAATGTTACTGGATAGCCGCCTCCTTTGTGCACCTGAGCTAGCATCATTCCCAAGGCTAAATCTAGCTGGGCTGAATCTTCAACTACCCATTCCGGCACTTCTATTCTAGCAATTTCTGTCCCGACGTGAACGTAACAGAAATAGACAGAATTAAGGCCGTATAAATCTAAGATTCGAGATTGGGATTTCCAGAAAGGACTTCTTTGTCCCGGTGACAGTATTGTTGCCCACAAAATTGCATCTCGCAAGGGTTCAAATACTTGACAAGGTGCTTTGTCGGCGTAGGAAAGTGTGGCGGCAAATCCGACATTCGGGCAATTTGTTATGCAGTCGGGTACTTCGTAGGTGCAAGCTTGAAATCGCAAAAAAGATAAGCTTTCGCTGCTGCGAGAAGCACTCAGATATCCTAATAGGGGAATTCTTGCTAAACGCAATTTGTCCCAAGCTTCTAAAATTGGCTGTAAAATTCGATCGCG
>DMYK01000286.1:2600-6149 GCA_003483675.1 Microcoleaceae cyanobacterium UBA11344 | reverse complement strand
ATACAAGTCTTCTGGCTTGTAAAAAACCTCTGGTATGCTGTCTAAAACTGGGTGGCGGCTTTGCCCATAATGTAGCATGACGGTGCCGATGTTTAGCAGGTAGCAGTAGGCTATTTCGTGATGGCTTGGTGAAATTTGAGAGCCGTCTGTGGCAAAGACTGTGTGGGCTGTGGGGGGTGCTGGGATATCAGGGCGATCGGACAATGGCTCGATTGGCGTGGCAGAATTGAATAAAGTGCGATCGCGCCAACTCTCTTTTAATTCTACCAATTCTTCCTGTCTCGTTGCCGCTTTTTCCAGCAAATTCTGAGCTACTTCTAAACGCTGGCGAGCCGCCAGAGCCTCGACAGTTAAATGTTGACTCATTCCCTGCATTGCTTTTGCTGCTTTAGTTAAATCTAGCATTTGTTATTAGTTAACTGTTGACTGTTAACTGATGGCTGTTGACTAATACAGAACTTACGCATCAAGACCAAAGAAACCGGGTTTTTGGCCGTTTCTGAGGGTTGTAACGAGTATTCTCGCAAAAAACCCGGTTTCTGACCACCCCTGCGTAAGTCCTAGACTAATGACTAAGTAACATCAGCATTACTCTGGGAGCCAATCGGCGAAATCTGCCGAAAACTGCGATAGAGAAAGCAATTGAACTGGTGGATTTTGAGCTACTGATTCCCGTTCAGCCAAAGTATTATACCCCCAATCAGCCAAAAATAACCTCACCTCAGATAAATCCGGTTGCTGTTTAACTGACAACAAAGTTTTCAACCTGTCTTCGACAAACCAAATAGTCGAATTCTTGCCAGCAGCCGTCATAAATTCCCGCAAAATTTGGTGTTTTGGCTTGTTGTATTCCTTCCCAAAAATTAACTCGGATGGCATTGTTACACCTGCTAGCTGCAAAAGTTCGCGCACAAAACGGCCTTCCTTGGTAGTGACGATCGCAACTTTTACTCCTCTCCCCTGCAATTTCTGCAAACTTTCGGCTACCCCTGGATAAAAGCGGTGCAGAGAAAGCCATCCAGCCAAATCTTCAGCAATCCAATGATCGCGCAATCCATCTAACATAGCGCCAATTGACGCAGCTTTCAAACCATTTTCAGTCAACAACTGTGGTACAATGTTTGGCCAATCCAGCAAAATTTGCTCTTCCGTAATTCCTGTCAGCAGTGCGCGAATCAGTAGGGGCATTTCCCAACCGGTTTCGATGGCCGGCCGCCCTCGGTAAAAACTCAAAGCTAAGTCTGAATCTGGCACTGTATTGGCCGGTTTCCAGATTTGACAATAAGTGCGCCACGCTGTTTGAAAATATTCGATTAATCCGTCGCAAATCACGCCGTCAAAATCCAGAGCTAGAATTGTTGGAAAGTTATTAGTCATTGGTAAGTTGTCTGTTGTTTGTTGGCGGTACGTCAGGAGTTATGAGGGATTATTAGAAAGATTGAACCAGCGGTTGATTAGCAATCGAATCAAGCTTTTGGGATTGTAACAATTTCGTCCACTCTGCTGTCAGTTGTGCATCATCAGGAGTTTTGCGCCGCATTTCAGCTAGAGTTGCGACAGTCTCGTACCAAATCCCATTTTTAGCATAAACAATCAGCTTAGCCATCGGGTCGGGATTTGCCAAATCATTCTTGAGGCTTGGCTGCGCTTCTATGCGTTCTACATAACCTGTAACAAACAAATCATTCGATCGATCTCCCGTGTTCTCTCCGGGGTTACAAGCCACGGAAAGCGACCACTGATACCGCTTACCAACTTCCATAAGCTGCTTGTTCCCCGCAGCAGGAATGGTAACTGCAATAATCCCAGGATTGTCAACTTTGAAAGCTGTTTCGTAGACCACTTCATCTGGATCTTTTGTCTTTTTTTCTGTGATCAAACTGAATTGTACTTGCGTCGAAGCCTGAGAAACGTAAGCAAAGAGTGTTGGTGAATCTGATAGTGTTAAACCAACATTAATTTCAGGTATTAAAGGAGTAATAGATAAATCAGGCGGACACTTGGGGCCTCGATGGGTTGCCCCTTGCCGATTGCCGGGAGCCGTTACATTTGGAGGTTTGAAATTAACATTTTGACTGCTCACAATTGGCGCAGACTTTGCCGGCATCGGTGCTGAGAAACTAGGGAAAATACCTACGATCGCCGATAAAGCGATCGCAAGTGCAGTAAGATGTAAAAAGCGTTTCATTTTTCAACTAACTTGTAGAGATTTGAGCTACCCCGTCTCTATTTTTAGCCAGGAGTTTAAACTCCTGGTGCGGCAAAAGTTGTCAATTGCAACCCTAACCAAATATCAGAACAAAGCCTGTAGAGATAGGGAGCCTTAAAGAGACTTAACCAGCGGTTGATCGGCGATCGACTCCAGCCCTTGAGACTCCAACAATTTCGCCCACTGGGCTGTCAACCTAGAATCCGTTGGTGTCTGGCGGCGCAATTGGGCTAAAGTAGTTATAGTCTCGTACCAAATCCCATTTTTTGCGTAAACGCTCACCAATGTCATCGGGTCGGGATTTGCCAAATCGCTGTTGAGATTTGGCTGGGGTTGAATTCGTTGCACCCACCCTTTCACAACTAAATCCGCAGAGCGATCGTTCTGGTCACAAATCATCGAAAATGACCACACGTACCGCTTGCCAACCTCAACAGATTTCGGCTTGCCCGTGGCAGGAACTTTAACTCCAACTATCCCTGGTTTGTCAATTTTAAAAGCTGTTTCGTAGACTACTTCGTCTTCATTTTCGGTTAACAAAGTAAACTCTATTTTGGCCGAAGTTTGAGGAACGTAAACAAAAAATGTGGGCGAATCTGAATTGGTTAAACCAATATTACTCACAGGTACTAAAGGAGTAATAGATAAACCCGCCGGACAAGCACCGTTGCCCCGATGCGTCCCCCCTTGTCGGTTGCCCGGGGCGGTGACGTTGGGAGGCTTGAAATTAACATTCTGACTGCTCACAATTGGCGCAGACTTTGCAGGCATCGGTGCTGAGAAACTAGGGAGAGTAGCTGCGATCGCAGCTCCGACCACAGAAAACGCAGCCAGATGTAGAAAACGTTTCATTTTTTTTGTACCTTTGACTATAATATTGTCTGCTACAGATATTGTCGGCTGGCGACATATATCTTCGAGCAACTAGGTTTTACGTAGATACACACTTTGAACCCTGACATATCAATAACATTAATTAATCCGATCGGCAAGTGGATTCTCGATCCCAGAAATCTAGCTTTCGCAGTCGCCAGTATCATTGGACACACTCTCTCATGGCAAACTGTAAAATTTTGTAACAAAGTTCCGAGAATTGGAGCCTGTTCTAATATGGAGAAAGTCGAGCGCTTGGCTGAGCACGAAACAACTGCTGTTCCAGAAACGATTCAAACTTTTATACTGGCATGATGAGTAAAATATCTCACAAAATTCGATCGGCAAAAACGCAATTGAACAAGCTGTACACACCTTCAGTAGCATTTGCTAGGTCTGTACTAATTGCCAGCGTGGCCGTAACATTGTCATTGATTGCGGTCAGACATCTAGGAATGCTGCAATCA
>DMYK01000286.1:1647-2554 GCA_003483675.1 Microcoleaceae cyanobacterium UBA11344 | reverse complement strand
ATTGTCGGCATCACCGAAGGAGACATTCAGAGACTCAAACAGTGGCCAATATCCGATCGCAAAATAGCTGAAATCTTACAAAAACTCGAAAAAATGCAGCCGCGAGCTATCGGTTTAGATGTACTGCGAGACGTACCCCTAGGAGATGGCCGCGAAGAATTAACCAAAGTTTTACAAAAGAGCGATCGAATTATCGGGGTATGTTTAGTCACCGACGGAAGTACAGAAAATCCCGGTTCTCCCCCTCCCCCCGGATTGCCACCAAACAGTATTGGATACGCTGATTTTGGAGTCGATCCCGGAGGCGTGCTTCGCAGGGCTTTATTATTCATGAAACCACCGACAATTGAGAGCAATTCCCCTGTTGAAAAACATCTTTGCAATGACAATTCTCAAGTCATAGCTTCCTTCAACCTCCAGTTAGCACTTCGCTACCTGCAAGCGCAAGGAATCACCGCAAGAACGGAGACAGACGAATCTTTATGGCTGGGTGAAACCCAATTAAAACAATTAGGAAACAATGACGGAGGATACAAAAATGCCGATGTCCGGGGATATCAAATACTGATCAACTATCGCTCCCGAAGCCAAGTCGCAAACCAAGTCACACTTACAGATGTTTTAGAAGGCAAAATAGCTCCTAATTTAGTCAAAGATAAAATAGTTCTCATCGGTTACACCACCGAAACTGTTAAAGACTTTTTTTACACTCCTTACAGTGCGGGAAAGGACAACAACCAATTCATGCCTGGGATAGTTGCTCACGCACAAGTAGTTAGTCAAATTTTAAGTGCTGTTTTAGACAAGCGACCGCTATTTTGGTTTTGGCCAGAATCGGCAGAAATCCTGTGGATTTGGGGATGGTCAATGGTCGGAGGAACCTTAGCTTGGCGGATGGCTCACCCTA
>DMYK01000286.1:0-1585 GCA_003483675.1 Microcoleaceae cyanobacterium UBA11344 | reverse complement strand
GCCGCGCCAGTTCTAGCATTAATTGTAACTGGTGGCAGCATTGTATCAGCAGACAGATTTAATAAAGCAGGATACGGGAAAGTAATTAGCGATCGGGTAAAACAAGTCTTCAAAATCGAAATAGACCAAGCCCAAAAAGCAGAGCAAGTCGCAGAAATTACCGGGTCAGATTTCTTTAAAGAATTGCAGCAAAAGAAAGATAAACTAAGGGTTGGCAAAAAAGAACCCTCTCAAACAGAACCGAACCAACCCCAAGAAATAACTGTCGGTTCCGAAGAGCCTGAAAACGCTAAAAGTCAGCCGGAGGAATACTTAGCTCAGTTGCAGCAAACAGTCAAACAACACAAGCAGCGCGCCACAGTCACTGAATCTGAAAGCGACTCTCAAGCCAGCGTCCCCATTGATGCTAGCAACAGTAATACCAGGGCCGAAACCTCGCCAGACGACGAAATGAGTCAATTGCAAGCTAAGGCCAAACAAATGCGGGAACGCAGAGGCGTAGCAAAGAGGATCAAAGATATACCTAGCGAAGATTTGGGGGACAAAGAGGATTTGGGAGCAGATCAGGGAGCATAATTGATATCTGCTGGCTGCAAATCCGTTTCTCTCGCCCTTCTGTTTTCATTGGTAATTTGTAATTGCTTGAAGTAGCCCGCTCTCGCCCTCATAGGTAAATCATGTCTAAAATCATCTCTGTCCACTCCTACCGAGGTGGAACTGGCAAATCGAACATGACAGCAAACCTGGCATCTATTATCGCTCGCGACGGAAATCGGGTCGGCATTGTAGACACAGATATTCAATCGCCCGGGATTCACGTACTGTTCGGTTTCAGCGAGCAAAACATGGATCGCTGTATCAATGATTACCTGTGGGGCCGGTGTCCGATCGCCGATACAGCCTACGATGTTAGTTCCCTGCTGCCAAAATTAGCCAATAACGGCAGCCTCTACCTGATCCCTTCGAGCATTAAAGCAGGGGAGATTGCGCGAGTTTTGCGCGAAGGCTACGACGTGGGCCTTCTCACCGACGGCTTTCAAGAACTGATCGAGGTTCTCAATTTAGACTACCTATTTATCGACACTCACCCTGGCCTCAACGAAGAAACCCTGCTCAGCATCACCATTTCCGACATCCTGCTGCTGATCCTGCGTCCAGATCAGCAAGACTTTCAGGGAACGGCTGTCACGGTGGATGTCGCCCGCCAATTAGAGGTTCCCAAAATCTTGATGACTATCAACAAAGCCCCTGAATCCCTCGATTTCGACGATTTGAAGCAGCAAGTAGAGACGATCTATAAAATCCCTGTGGCTGGGGTTCTCCCCCACAGCGATAAAATGATGCTGCTCGCCAGCAAAGGGGTTTTTGCTCTGCACTTCCCCAAGGATCCCCTAACTGCGGTGGTGGAAGGGATTGCTAAAGAGATTGTCGGCTAACGCTGGGATCTTCTGAAAATACCCGATCGAGGGTTTCGAGTCGATCGTCCTCCGGCGCGATGGCGAAGGGTGTGAGACTACGGGCGATCGAACTTTCTGCTGAAAATATTTGCTTGCTCAGTCTGAAGAATGGCGACAAAATGAGATAC
>DMYK01000550.1:719-2831 GCA_003483675.1 Microcoleaceae cyanobacterium UBA11344 | reverse complement strand
CTTAAGAAGGGGGGGACAGGAGTATTCTTAAAGTCCCCCTTCTTAAGGGGGATTTAGGGGGATCTGGACTCAGGTAAAAACGAGATTTATCAAGGCTTTTAGGCTTAAGTTGACACCAATAGGCACGCGCTTAGTGTCCCTACGGGGATTGATCGATAGGCGGGTGTACTTCATAAACCTGCAATCTGCTGTATCACTGTTAGATCCCCGCAGCACTTTAAGAAGTCGGGGATCTGGGTATTCTATTTCTTTAGATGGGCTCACTTAGTGGTAAATTCTTATTCAAACAACAATCCTCCAGCTATTCTGCCTGGAGGATTGTTAAAATCATCGACTCAGAATTGGCAATATTTCTTATACGGCACGCTGAGTCAACAATCCCCAGACGAAAAGTACAACGATCGCGCCGATAACAGCAAAAGCAATACTGGGGATGGTTAATGCTCCGATAGCAGCTCCGGTGCTCTTTCCCAGCAAGACTTGACCTAGATAACCTCCCACAAACGCGCCAACAATTCCTAAACCTGTGGTTGCGAGGAAACCGCCTCCTTGATGCCCTGGATAAATTGCTTTGGCGATCGCACCTGCAATGAGTCCTAAAACAATCCAAGCAATAATACCGCCCATGTCTCTTTCTCCCGACAACTTAACTTTTCTCGTTCCTTGTCTTATCTTTTAAGAATAACAACGGAGATCGACCGATCGCCTCTATCATAGGGAGGAACCTAAAGTGGTAAAATCTTTAGGAAATCTTCAAAAGTATGAAGTCTTTTAATCTGTCAAAAGAGTTAATCAGACCTTTGTACCGCAGAAAGGCACTGATGCTGAAAACACTGATGCAGAAGGTTCAAGGGAAAGCGGCAAAGGGAGAATTTTTTTCTGGGCTTTTTCTCTTTTACTACTCAATCAAATTACAATAATTATTTGAAAATAGGAAAGTTTGCGCCCGATGGATCTGACTTTGTGCATGATTGTGAAGAATGAAGAAGCAACACTGCCGCGGACTTTGGCTAGTGTTAAGGGTGTTGTTGATGAAATGGTGGTGCTGGATACCGGTTCGGGCGATCGCACTCGTGAAATTGCACAAGAATTTGGGGCGAGGGTTTATCGCTTTGAATGGTGCGATGACTTCGCAGCAGCGCGCAATGAGTGTCTGAAATACGCTGCGGGTGACTGGATTTTGGTGTTGGATGCCGATGAGGTGCTGGTACCCCAGATTGTACCTCAAATTAAGCAGGGAATTAAGAGCGATCGCGCGGTGCTAATCAATCTCATCCGTCAAGAAGTCGGTGCTTCTCAATCTCCCTATTCCCTCGTGTCGCGCTTGTTTCGCAATCGCCCCGACATCCGCTTTTCTCGACCTTATCACGCAATGGTAGACGACAGCGTGGCTGAGATTTTGCAGAGGGAACCGGAGTGGAAAATAGCTGCTCTCCCAGATGTGGCGATTTGGCACTCTGGTTATCACAAAGATGCGATCGCCACTAAAAGTAAATTCCAAAAAGCTCAAGCTGCGATGGAACGATATATCACTTATTATCCAAGCGATGCCTATGCTTGTAGCAAATTAGGCGCTTTGTACGTCGAAAGCGGACAAGTTCAGCGGGGAATTAATTTATTAACTAAGGGCTTGACGGCTGTCCCCATTGATGATTCTATTGTTTACGAACTCAACTATCATTTGGGAATTGCTTACCGCCAACAGCAGCAATTTGTTAAAGCCAAGGAACACTATCAAGCGGCAATTAATACCAATGTTTTGCCAGCGCTCAAGTTGGGTGCTTACAATAATTTGGGAAATTTGCTCAAGGATGAAGGAGATTTGACAACTGCTGAAATGGCTTACAAAGCAGCTTTAAAAATTGATCCCAATTTTGCAATCGGTCACTACAATTTGGGACTGACGCTGAAAGCCTCTGGGAATTTGGCAGATGCGATCGCCTATTACCGACAAGCGATTAAAATCGATCCCGAACAAGCCGAAGCTCATCAAAATTTGGCAGTAGCTTTGCTGAAAATTGGCAAAATGCCTGAGAGTTTAGCAGAATTCAAAAGGGCGATCGCTCTTCACGAACAGCGCCGTCCTTTTGAAGCAGAACGCCTGCGCCGCGG
>DMYK01000550.1:0-686 GCA_003483675.1 Microcoleaceae cyanobacterium UBA11344 | reverse complement strand
CTGTCTATATCGTAGCGCGCCCCAACAACTTTAAGTGTGCCCGCTTTGACTGCTTTAGCTAAAATAGGAGACAAAGCTTTTAACTTATTTACGCTCATTTTCACATTAGCTCTGACTGCATTATCCCAGGCATCGCCCGGTTGACCTTTGGTGGCATAAACTGCCGGTTTAATCGCCGCCACCAAACTGCCAATGTGGCCCGGAACCGGTTTGCCATCCAAAGCTGCTTTCACAGCACCGCAGCGTTCGTGACCCAGGATTACTAGGAGCGGAACGCCTAATTCTGCTGCGGCATATTCTATGCTGCCGATCACCACATTGTCGAGGACGTTTCCAGCTACTCGGATCTCAAATAAATCCCCCAATCCTTGGTCGAAAAGAATTTCGGGAGCCACCCGCGAATCAGAACAGCCCAGGACGATCGCAAACGGATGTTGACCCTTTGCTAATTCTAAAATGCGCGATCGGCTTTGGTCGGGAAATGTGCGTTTTTGCTGAATGTACCGCCGATTCCCGTCCATCAATTTCTGGAGTGCGGCGTCGGGAGTGATGTTTGAGGTTTCTGAAGCATTTGCAGCTTCAACTTTTAAGAGTCCCGGTGCAATACTTGCCATCAGTGTCCCTGCACCTGCCATCAAGATTAAATTCCGCCTGGACATCCTGCCTGTTTTTTTTGGGTCGGTCAT
>DMYK01000552.1:2984-8087 GCA_003483675.1 Microcoleaceae cyanobacterium UBA11344 | reverse complement strand
CGCCGGACATGAACGCTATTTGGCAAGGACAATTTGCTGAAACTAAACTACCTCTAAATAGTCCTGCTTTGTTATTTTGGGTGCAAAGTTATGGAGTGCTAAAGGGCGATCGCGAACAATACCAACTATTTGCTCCCAACGGCGAAACCATCGTCAACAACACCAACGAAATCAAAGCCCCCAGCCGCACTTGGTTGGGTTATATCGGCAAAAGAAATAGTACCAATTCTCCTCTGACTCCCGGAGTTTGGCTGGCCCAATATCGGTTAATGCGGGGCGATCGAGTTTTGACCCAAGTGAAGCGAGAAGTCGAATTGCGTTAGTTAGTTGACTGTTGGCTGTTGACGGTTGACTGTTAACTTCCTTGTTCCTGCTTCCTTCTTCCTTAAACTTTTACCAACAGCCGAGTTTAAGGCAAAGTTTCCCAAGCTTGAGCCACAATGTCGCTCAGCCAGAGCCTTTGAGTCAAATCGAGGAGATTGTCGTCCGCCAGCACCTCAGCCTTTAAGTCATCCAAAGACTGAGACTGCGATCGAGCTATCTGAACCACGCCCGCGATCGCACAGGCCACCAATTCTGCGTTCAGCGGCTGCTGTCGCAAAGCAATCATTTCTTGAGAATTCGTAGGAATGGGATAATTCATAAAGATTGTATACCGAAGGGAGTAGATGATCCGACGCGGAGGCCAAACCGAGAGCGATCGAAAACCCAAAAAGCTGAGAACAATGTAAACTTATTTAAAACTAAATAAGTATTCGGGAGTATAGCGCACTTTGCTCCCTTGTCAACTCCCCCACCGTTATGAATTTATTGAGAATAGAGAGCCTAAAATGCAAGAAATTCTTTATCTAGAAGTCCCGACACCAGATACAGCAGCCGTATGCACTTGGTTGCAGCAAGAATTCGAGCCTGGAATCGGAGAAAAAATTATTACTCCTGACGGCTTTCGGCTGCTTTCAACCGCAACAGCAGCCGGGGTTCTCAAGTCGGCCACCCAAATTGCCAATCCAAAATCCACCGTCGCCACCTCCAATTCAGTCAGCCACAATCATAAATCCACAGAACTTTCCACATTTGTCTGGTCAGTCCAACGAACCACTTATTTAAAAGTCTTTCGTCTTGAAAACGCACCCGCTGGAGAAAGAAAGTTTCTTGAATCTCTGAATCTGGGCTTGAGAAACAAGTTCCCCGATCGATACCCTGAACCCCCTGCCATAGATCTCTCCAAACAGTCAATTTTTGAGGCTCTTGCCCCCTATTACCCGCTCACCGTCAAATACTTCCAAAAAATGCCAAAGGGCGAATACGACCTCCAGCGCGTCTACTGGTGGGAGCAGCGCTGGCGCGAAGGCACTCGCAATCCTCAAAAACCAAAACAAGTAGTGTTTCTGAAGTCAGAGGGAAGTTCGGCAACGGATGCTGTAACGGATTTAACGGATGTCACGGATTATGACTTAATTTATATCGGCGGGGCCTTGGGAGTTATTCACGCCGCCGTCATGGCCAGATTGGGCTATCGGGTGCTGTTGGTGGAACGAATGCCTTTTGGGCGGATGAATCGCGAGTGGAATATTTCGCGAGACGAAATTCAAAGCTTAATTGATTTGGGTTTGTTTACTGCGGCGGAAGTAGAAACTTTGATTTCCAGAGAATACAAAGATGGCTATAACAAGTTTTTTGATGCTAACAATCCGAGCTTTGCTCAAGCACCAGTTCTGCACACTCCCAAGGTGCTAAATGTAGCTGTGAACGGCGAAAAATTGCTGTATTTAGCAGGAGTTAAACTGACAGAAGCTGGTGGCGAAATTTGGGATGAAACCGAGTTTGTGAGAGCCGATGTAGAGCTTGAAAAAGTTGTGGTTCATGGCTGCCACTTGCCCACAAAATGCGATCGCACCGTATCGGGACGGCTACTGGTGGATGCGATGGGTTCCGCTTCTCCCATCGCTTGGCAATTGAACGAAGGGCGGGCTTTTGACAGCGTTTGTCCGACGGTAGGAGCTGCCATTGATGGAGGATTTGAGCCGGGAGTTTGGGATTCCGAATACGGGGATGTGCTCTACACTCACGGGGACATTTCTCGCGGCCGCCAGCTCATTTGGGAGTTGTTTCCCGGCGCTGGAAAAGAACTGACAGTTTATCTATTTCACTACCACCAAGTAAATCCTAAAAATCCCGGTTCTTTGCTGGAATTGTACGAGGATTTTTTTGCAATTTTGCCTGAGTATCGCCGCTGCGATCTGGATAAATTGGTGTGGAAAAAACCGACTTTTGGTTATATTCCCGGACATTTTAGCACGAATAGCAGCGATCGCGCGGTGGCTTTCGATCGGCTAATCTCGATCGGCGATGCAGCTTCCCTGCAATCTCCCCTGGTTTTCACTGGTTTCGGCTCTCTGGTTCGCAATCTTTTCCGCTTAACAGACCTTTTAGATACAGCTTTAAAACACAATTTATTGAGTGCAAAGCACTTAAACCAAATTCGTGCTTACCAGAGCAATGTTTCAGTGACTTGGCTGTTTTCTAAAGGGATGATGGTTCCCACCGGCCTCAGTTTGCCACCGCAAAGGATTAATTCAATTCTCAATACCTTTTTCGGTATTTTAACAGAAGAAGAACTCACCGTAGCCGAAACTTTTATTAAAGACCGGACGGATTGGCTAACTTTCAATCGTCTAGCCCTGAAAGCTGCTAGAAAAAACCCTTCTCTCCTGCTGTGGATTTTGGATTTTGTCACTTTCGGGGATATTTGGCGTTGGCTAGGGAGTTATTTCAGCTTCACTTTGATGGCTTTAGCGAGTTGGCTATTTGGATGGCTCCCCCAATTCGCCCGCAGGATACAGCCTTGGCTGGAACCACGGTATCCGGCTGTTTGGCTGTGGCTGTTGACTAACAGCTATGCCCTAACTTACGGTATGGGACGACCTCAAAAGTAGTGCGTGAGTTCTGAGTGCGTGAGTTTTGAGTTAGAATAGTTGAGGTTTAAAACTCTGAAAAACTCATAGCTTTCTAAGTTTTAAATTGCTTGTTTAATTCACAACTGACGCACTCAAAACTATTTAAAGCTGGGCAATTCAATTTCAGCGAACGATCGCCTTTTTTTTGCAGTATTTCGCAGAGTGGAAATCGACGCTAGCCAGTCAGGTTCTGCGACTGTTGTAGGTTGGGTATCACTAAATCGCACTTCTTGAATACCGAAGGTTTCAACTGAATTCAATATTTGAGCAGCCCGGGCTAATTCTTGACTTGCTACTGTGACAGCAGGATTTTCGGGTTCAGACTGAGGGACAGGGAGTTGAGGCTCCGCAGCCCTGGGATTTGACTCTTGATGCTGGTAAGTGTCTATCTCCTCCAACAGAATGCCGGATGCTTCGGCTAAGGTGTTGAGTTGCTGATTTACCTCTGATTCGAGGCTGGTTGAGTCTTCGGTTGCCACTTCTGGATGCTGTTGGGTTCGATCGGACCAAGGTTGGACAGGGGAAGGGTTGAGGCTGGGTTGCAGTGGCACGCTTTGGTTGTTGACGGCGGCGAGCAAGGATTCTAATTGGGCGCTAGCTGTATCATCTGTATTCTCAAGGGGTTCAATACTGGCGATCGACTTTAAATGTGGCATCTCCAGACTTCTTTCCAAAGCAGCTTTGAATTGCAAGGTGTGGCGCTGCTGACGATGCAAGCGCGATCGCAATTCCCTGCAAACATTTTCCGTTGCTACTAGCTGCTGCAACTGTTCGTTGTAGCGCTGCGTAATTGAGGCACATTCTCGCTCAACTGCCGCTAGCCTGGTTTGGCTAATTGTCAACTGACTGGTTAAGCTTTCGACTGACATTTCTTGACCTTGCAGAGTGTGATTGGAAACTTCTAGTTTGCCAAACAGCCGAGTCAATTGTGCTTGAGTGTTTTCGAGCTCCACATTTCGCTTTTCTAGCAAATTTTCGCGAGCCTGCAAGTTTTTTTGGGACTCTTGGAGCGCTGTTTCTAGCTGGGAGATGCGCCCTAAAAGATCGCGGTTGCATTCGTGCAGCGCTTGCATCAGAGTAACAGGAGTCGATCCTTTGCCCTTAGCCTGTTCAGTAGAAGCAAGCAGATTTTTGAGATGATCTGAAATCGGGGGCGAACCGGCGGGAGTTGGTTGTGTCTGAGATGGCAACTTTTTTGTTTCAGGCTTTGTGGGAATTTCATCTACGCTGATGGCGTTGGGAAAATCTACTGTTTGCCAGTCTTCTTCTGGCTGTTGGGGCTGGAATGTGGGAATATCTGTCCGACGGGGGGCGATCGGCTCAAAGCCCCCGTTAGCAGCAAAATTTGGCTGGAATGATTCGATATCGGATCGTACAGCAGGGTGCGGTTCGTGCTGATTGGCTTGAAGATCAGCTTCTGACATGGCTTTTTATCCCAATAGTCACAGAGTCTCACCTACAGTGTATCCTGATCGATTATCCAGCAGGAAGACCCTAGGTGACAGTTGTGGTCATTTTTCGCGTTTTTTCAGGAAAATAGCCTGAAAGGAGAGGGGGAATGGGGCCTCGGGCCTCGGGCATTGGGAATTAATTTGCCTAAGGACTAAGGACTAATGACTAATGACTTCTTCCACTATTTAACTACAAAATGTTGATCAATTATTGCTGGAATTTCGGCTGGTTTGATGCGACTGTAGCGAGTTTTATCTGGCATCAAAACTATATTTGGCCCGGATTTACACTGTTTGAGACATCCAGTTCCTTGAATTGTAACTTGCCCTGCTAAACCGCGAGAATTTAAAGCATTTTCTAAAGCTTTACATACTGCTGCGCCGCCGCGTTTCTGGCAGTCAGATTTTTGACATACTAATATTTTTCCTTTAATTTTAGCCGGATTTACCACTGTTTGAGATGCTGTGCGAGAGTGGATTTCGCGATCGGATGTTAAAGTTGCAACAGGTGTATTTTTGGTGTCTACCTGTGGCTGTGCTGGATTCTCGCTGTCTGAGAGTTTGAGGCTGTAGGCTTTGAGTTTAATTTTCCCATTTTTCAAGTTATGCTGTTTCTCGCCTGCAACTTTCACCCTCAATCCCGGCGTCAAAACTAGAGATAGAGATGCCCGCAATTCCTTACACAGTTTGACAAG
>DMYK01000552.1:0-2944 GCA_003483675.1 Microcoleaceae cyanobacterium UBA11344 | reverse complement strand
AGGATTTCTCCCTCTAAGCTAAACTCTGAAACTTGCTTGCAAGAATTATACATGATTATGGCTCCTTTGTTGACTGTTCGGTAAAAATTATCAAGAATAGCCTAAAGCCATTCCTAAAAAGTTTTGCCGCCCGCATAGCTGCTTTCTGCCTTCTGGAGATNNCCCATTTTCAGGAAGCCTTGAGGACGATCGTCTTTTTAAAGCATAACGCAAATGCTAATAATTCTCAATAGGTTTCGGAAAAAATTTTGCTACTGAGACTCAGAGTGCATTAAAACCCTCATCCTCCTCCCTCTTCGCGCCCTTCGCGCCTTCGCGGTTCGCGATCTGAGCCCCAAAAAAAAGCGAACAGCCTTGTGACTGCCGCTTTTTTATACAATGTGAGTTAACGCAATTAAGGCGCTAAAGCACTGCCACGCAACAGACTACCAATGGTTTTGGCGGTAATCTTCATTTGCACGAAAGGATTTGCCGGCACTACGGTCTTATACAAGTAGCTATCGAATGTGAGTTTCTGCACATCGCGATCGGCACACATTTCGACAAAAGCTTCGCGAGTAGCATCAGAACGGTAAAACACCCGTTGCAAAATGTCAAGCACTTTGTAAGTAATCCCGTAAGCTTTATCCCACCGCTTCAGATAAATCTTAATTTCCTCTTCAGTCGGAATGCGCGCGCCTTTATTAGAAATCTCCACAATAGTTTCCGCACACATCCGGCCCGACTTCGCAGCAAAGTAAATTCCTTCGCCGGAAGACTTGGTAACATAACCTGCGGCGTCGCCTACGAGAGCAACTCGGCCGACAACCCGGCGAGGACGCGGATGTTCTGGGATGGGGTGAGCTTCCACTTTAATAATCTCACCGCCCATGAGTTTTTTGGCCGCGCGGGCGCGAACCCCTGCTTGCAGCTTTTTGATACTGGCTTGATTGACTTTCATCGTACCGGTACCGACGGCTACGTGGTCGTATTTGGGGAACACCCAAGCGTAGAAATCGGTAGATACGTCATCGCCGACGTACATTTCGGCTAAGTCGTGGTAGTAAGCCATTTTATCTTCCGGGAGGCGGATGCGTTCTTGGAAGGCGATCGCATAATTGTAATCACCAGCATCGATCGCCTTTGCTACGCGGGAGTTGGCACCATCAGCCCCAATCACCAAATCCACTTTCAGAGTTTTCTGAATTCCCATTGCCGCGCCGTTGGAGTGATCGGCGTAGTGGAGAATGTAGGGGTCTGTGTTGTTGACGGGAAGCTCTAACGTGTGAACGGTACCGTTAATCAGTTTGGCACCCAAGGAAGCCGCCCGATCGCGCAGGAAGCCATCGAGCACTTCGCGGCGGCACATACCGATGTATTCGTGGGCGTTTTCGATGTTGATGTCCACCTCGACGTTGGAGGGGGAAATCATCTTCATTTTTCTGACTTGGCGGTCTATAATGCTTTGCGGCAAGTCAAATTCCTGCACCATGCACAGGGGAATCGCCCCGCCACAGGGTTTGGCGTAGTCTAATTTGCGCTCGAATAGGTATGTTTCGATTCCTGCTTTTACGAGTGTTTCGGCGGCGGAAGAACCCGCAGGGCCTGAACCTACTACTGCAACCCTTAGTGTCAAAGCTTTTCTCCCCAGTTTTTTTCTATAGGCATTACTCATATTTGATGGTATCACGGAGTTGGGATGCGGCGGGGTTACGAAGGGGAGATTTCAATGAAATGCAACAGAGCTTAACAATTGGATACGAAAATAGGCATCGCGCGAGGGATGGGGCGCCGGGAATTGTTGAGCTGTTGGTTGTAGTTTTTAGCAGGAAGGAAATACCTAACGTATGAGAAACCAATGCAAACGCCTATCTTTGATGCAGCCCTCCGACAATTAGCTGTAGCTTCTATTAGTGGATACCAGAAACATATCTCGCCGATAAAAGGGTTTTCTTGCGCTCACCGAGTGCTCTACGGGGGGGAGTCTTGCTCGCAGTATATCAAGGGCGCGATTGCCAAATTGGGCTTGTTTGGGGCGATCAAAGCATCGCGCCACCGGTTTGCGGCTTGCAAGGGCGCGAATCAAATCTTGAAAGCCCGGTTTAGCAGTGAATCTGGCAGTGAATCTGGCAGTGACGACTCCAATTTCGAGGGTAACGATGAACCAAAATCCGATCGACCCAAATCTCAGGGGGGAACTCCTCGCAGAAGCTCTCAGGGTGAAAATTACTGTATTGAAGGGCTAGATTGTGGCGGCGCGGGTTGTTCTGGGCTCGATTGTGGCAGCGCGGGTTGTTCTGGGCTCGATTGTGGCAGCGCGGGTTGTGGCAGTTGTTTCTAGTTTTACTCCCCAACCGCTCTCAAAAGAGGTAACTTTTTTTAACTAAATGTAGGGGAAGTTTAAGAGGTGGCGATCGCGATTGTCGATCGAACTTCGTGCAATTACGTTACATTTAAGTTAAGTAAAGCTCCTATATAAAATTTCAAATTGCTATGCTAGGTAATTTTCAACAAAGCAACCTGCGGATTGAGCTTGAAGCTTCCGAAACAGCGATTCGGGACTCCTTGTTGCGTCCTAGTCAATTGCAGCAATGGTTGTGGCCACAACAGTTGTCTAGCGGCTTACCTGAAGAATTTTCTCAAGGTTTGACCTTTACGAGTTGGCTGGGCCCGGTGGCTGTTCAGCATCATGTTGATATTGCTGAGCCGAATTGTCTGCGGCTGATATTGAGTCAGGGAATTGACGGATTTCACGAGTGGTATTGGGGCGATGGTTGGGTGCAGTCTCGGTTGGAGGGTGTGTCGTTGTTGCCGCTGAATTTGGGACAAACGGCTAGTTTGTTGCGGCTGCGGGAGTTTTTGGGGAAGGGAAAGGCGAAGTAGACTTTCTACTCAACTAGGTAAAATTCCCTATTTCTTAGTCCGCGTAGGCGGACTTTGTTTGTGTAGACGCGGTTTCAACCGC
>DMYK01000554.1:8381-8536 GCA_003483675.1 Microcoleaceae cyanobacterium UBA11344 | reverse complement strand
TGCGGGGGCACTGGGAAAATCCCGACAACAAGATGCAGCACTGGTTTACCCTAGAAAGTATTAAATCACTGTTTGCTCAAGCCGGATTGCAGGTTTATGAATTGCAAGGAAAGGGACAGAAAACTGAAAATTTTGCCCAATTTCAGCAATTGCTG
>DMYK01000554.1:1165-8274 GCA_003483675.1 Microcoleaceae cyanobacterium UBA11344 | reverse complement strand
GATCGCCTGCGAGTTTTGGAACCGGACAAATTTAGCGCCACAATTCCCGGTATCCGCACCGTATCTGCGGTAAAAACAACAGAATTAATTCCCCCGCTACCTGCTGAAGAAAAAGTATTTATTTGGCAGCGGACAATTATGCAGTATCCTGCCTATATTCCCCGACTTAAACAACTTTTACAACAAGGCTATTTAATAGTAGCTGAAATTGACGACAATCCCATCCGTCGCCGGGAATACGCAGACAACAATTACCTCAGTTATCGTGGCTGTCACTGCGTTCAAACTTCTACAGAACCCCTTGCCAAAATTTTGCGGCAATACAATCCCAATGTTGCCGTATTTCCCAATCAATTAGCTTATTTGCCGGCACCACGAACTTATTCAGAAGATACAGTCACAATATTTTTTGGCGCGCTGAATCGCGAAAAAGATTGGCAGCCAATTATGGCGGCGCTCAATCGAGTTTTAGTCGCTCACAAACACCGGATTAGAGTTAAAGTGATTCACGATCAGCGATTCTTTGAATCCTTGAAAATAGAGCAAAAAGAATTTGAACCATTCTGCTCTTACGAAGGGTATCAAGAAATTATGTACAGTTGCGATATCGCTCTCTTACCGCTTGTTTCTAACCCGATTAATGAAATGAAATCTGACTTAAAATTTATTGAATGTGCGGCGCGGGGAGTAGCGGTTTTGGCAAGTCCCACGGTGTACGAAAACTCGATTGTTGAAGGTGAAACCGGGTTGATTTATAGCTCTGAAAAAGAGTTTGAAATTAAGCTGAATTTGCTGATTTCTGATGCTCAAACGCGCAGGCAAATAGCTGGGAATGCTTACGACTGGGTACGCGACAACCGCTTGCTGTGCGGGCATTACCGACAGCGCCGAGACTGGTATCTACAAATGCGCGACGAGTTGCCGCGTCTAAATGCTGAGTTGCGCGATCGGCTACCAGAATTATTTGATGACTAAATGCGGTAAGATGTATAGAGGTTATTGTGCGATCGTTCTGTTTTATTGTTTAATTTTTAATTGTTAATCCACACAATGCGAATTCTATTCACTATTGCCCACTTTTACAATCCCAGCGGCGACGGAAAACACGCTTCCCAGCGAAATGATCCGCAACCACGACTCAATGCTTTAACCGCTTGTGTGACATCGCTGCAAGCTTTGTACGGCAAGTCTCAGTGCATGATTGACATTAGCGAATGTGCCACTATCCCCGCAAATCAAGCTCAAAATCACGAAATTGATATTGTTATTTGCACTACTCAAGGCTATCATCTGTTGCCTCAACTGCCACTACAGCCGAAATCTTTTATGCACCATGCTACGAAATGCGAACCGCTGCTGTTGGGGTTTGAGTGTCAGGCAGTTTTACGAGCTTGCCTTGACAAATATGATTATTTCTGTTACTTGGAAGATGATTTAATCTTGCATGATTCGTGGTTTTTTAATAAGTTAAACTGGTTTATGCATCACGGGGGAAATGGCAATTTGTTGCAACCAAATCGCTATGAGATATCGCCTCAAGGGCCTGTTTTTAAAGCATATATCGATGGCGATTTAGCGCAGTCTGCTACGGCTAAATTTCAAAACGTGGAGGAACAGCGGCAGTTATTGGGGAAAATCATGGAACAAAAAATAGCTTTTGAGCGGAGTTTAAATCCTCATTCTGGCTGCTATTTTTTGAATGCGGAACAGATGAAACACTGGGCTAAGCAGTCTCATTTTTTGGACAGGGATACTAGCTTTATTGGCCCGCTGGAAAGTGCGGCNNACTTTAGGAATTATGCGGACTTTTAGAGTTTACAAGCCAGTTTCTGCTTATGCTAATTTTTTGGAGATTCAACACTTTGGGTCGAGTTTTCTCAAGTTGATTGGTAATAAGGTGAAGCTGTCGGAAGCAGGATGAGAATAGCCAGATACCAGACTGATTAAAGCAGTCTGGTATCTAAAATAAGTTAGATCAAATCCGTTGGCATCGGAATTATTCATCTCTCTTCCCTTTCTCTGTATCCTCTGCGTCCTCTGCTTTTTAATCATTCCGATACAACCGGAATTGATATCACTAAGGCAGCTAGGAACGACTTCTTTTTAAAGCAATAGATAATTGCCTTAATCGTTCGCTAACTTCTAAATTCGATTCTTCTGACTTCAAGTTATCAGGTATTTCAGCAAATAGAATTGAATTTCCCTGCAACCATTCATTGAGAGCAACCCCAGTCCAAGTACCTTCTTTGTCTCTAAAACTATCAACTAAACCCTTCAGTTCTTGAATACAGTATGACTCGAAACCAGACGCACCGAAAATTGCATAGCGTAGGTATTCTTCAAACGCATTAATATCATTTTCTACTTCAAAAACTACGGCTTCTTGTGAATGTTTGAGGTCTTTAGAAACATCTATTGCTGTCGCTACTCCTGCCACTCCTAAGACTTGTTGCCGAAGCTCAGGATTAAATAGTAAATCAGAGCCATATTTTACATATTTTTTGAGAATTTTAAAGGCAGCTTCTTCGCCACTATAGTAGTTATCAACAATTTCAATATCTACCCCTAAACTTTTGATGATTTTATTTCGAGTATCACTATTTACAGGGCCACGAATCAGCGCTTCAGCAACTGGACGGGCAAAGCGTAAAAATAATACGCTTAAACTATTTTCCAGTTTTGCTAAAAAATACTCCTCTGAACTTTCAATTAGCCGGAATTTTACTTGGTTACTTTCCCATAATAAACTTGTCATGTAGTCAACTAATTTTAATGCTTCATCCTTAAGTTCTAAAGCAAGTTGATGAGCAATTGAAGATAAAAGCTTACTAATATCGCCGTACAAACTATCACGCCAAGCAAAATTGGCTTTCATGCGGTCAAACTCTGGATTGGAGTTAGCCAGAAAAATCGTATCTTTCTTTTTAAATGTTTCCTCCCTAAGTTTCTTCATTTCTGCCTCAACAATTTGTAAATATCGCTCTCTAAATTTTTCTATTTGAGTGAATGTGTTAGCACTTGAACTCTCTAAAGGTTTGTTGACAACAGAATGTTCGTAATATTTTTGTAAGTCAGCTCTAATTATTTCCCATTTTTGATTCCACCATTCTGTAAATAAAACTCGCCGATTATTTTCTTCAAATAGCTTTGCTTCTTCAGGATTTTCAGGATATTTTTTGCTAACTGTAATATAAATCTCTTCAGAATTGCTGATAATTTTATCGATAGACGCTTCGCATCTTTTCTTTAAAATAGATACACGCTCAGTGTTGATATAGTTAAATATTTTGTCTTTAATTTCTGGAATGCCCGTGCCATCTTTAGTGATAATTTTTCCATCGGCAATTCCTGTTAATCTCTTCAACTGAGCTTGAATATTACTGGCATCTCCAATTTCTAATTTAGTCTGTTCTCCTGCTAAACCATTCAAAATTAAATAGGCTCCGGCTGAACCATAAACAATCCGTTCGCTGGGAAGGTTGGCACGCCTTAACCAATCTTGAGATGCTTCTTCTATATGTGTTTTAAGGGCTTCTGCACTGCCTATTGAATCAATGCGACTTAAAAACACAAAAAGCTTATCAGCAACGGTAACGTTTTTATCGCCAAGTTCTGTGAATTTTATTATTTCTAGTTCCTTTTCTCGGAGGCTCGTAAATCGTTGTACTAATATCACAGCATCACAGTCAGACAGCATCTCTTGTGCTTCATCAACGTGCTTTGCTAAACCAGAATCTAAACCCGGAACATCATAAAAAACGATACCTTCAGCTTGAGCAAGTTTGTTAGTATAAAGTCGAGCTTCTAAAACAGCGTGAGCATATTTTTCATCTGCTACATATTTCTTTAGCGGTTCTCTAATATCTTCTAGTCTAGTAAATGGGAAAGTGAGATTACCTTCTCTTCTTACCTGTTGTAAGGTTATTTCATTGTCTCGTATAGTTTTGAGGTCTTCTTTCGCTCCTACTTTCTCCAGTTCCTTTAGTAAATTGAGAAACTCTTCATCAGTTCTTGCTTGTACTTCCAGCCTTTGTTCGGACTCATTTTCAACTGAATAAATTTGAGTGGTTGTAAATGTACATCTTCCTCCCTTAGCTGGAAGTAAATCACATTCCAGCCAAGCATTAATAAATGTGCTTTTTCCGGCTTTTTCTAACCCCACAACAGCGATGCGAAACTCACGCTTTCTAAGTCTTTCAAGTTGACGGCGAGTGGGTTCTGCTTCTTGTAAAAGTACGTCTTTTAATCGAGCAGGAACTTCAGCCTGGGGTAAGTTGGCTAAATTAATCGCGTGTCGCTGCACGTTGAGAGCGTCGGTAAGACGGGCTTCATAGTAAGAAGATGCTGTTTTCCAATCCATTTTTAGACTCCTGAAATGCGGTTAAATTTTTCTAAACCAGATATAGATAGATATTTCAGACAAGCTAATTCTTTAACAGTAACCTGTCCATTTTGGGGAAGATTTCTTTTTAAAATATATTGAACTTTCTTCCCAATCATATCTTCCCCACCATCAATGTCAATCCTGATGTAAACTTCTCTCTGTTCACTAACAGTTGTAATATCTTCGTCTGTTCGGTCTAAACGCTCCCATGTCTTATTCGCATCTTCAGGACTTGTACATAAAAAATATAAGGAATTATCTATGAGTTTTTCTATGTCAGAGACATTAATTTTATGATTTTCTCTTACATTTTCTACCACTGATGCAGGTACAACAAGACACAAAGCAGAAGGGCTAAGTTGCCTTGTCTTACTATTTGGCGTTTCCTTCGATTCATTGAGATATTCTATACAAGCAGATTCTCCAACTAATAGACAAGCTATAGTCACAATTTCCTTAACTTTTACCTTATCGAAATGCATATTCAAATCTATTGATTTTCTTATGAGTTTTGGAATTTCTTTAACGTCTGTTTTCAATATTTCCCATCCTTGTCTCTCACTCGAATTTATTTTTCGGTCATTCTCTATCGAATCATTCTCTTTGATCCCTCGATCACTACATATTTTCTTTGCTGTTTTTTCATCAACCAATATATGTATTACTTGATGCAAAACACCCTCATCCTTATTTTGGATTTGGTCAAACAACTTCTTACAAACATCTGTACAAAGTTCGTCCAGCTTCTGATTTTCCACCTTAATTTACAACTCCTTTTTTAATAAACTTTTTAAGCAATAAAATTCATCTTTCAAGCTTTTCGCTTTAATTTGGATAGGTTGCCAAACGTTTCTTTGTTTCTCATAATCTAAAGTGATTTCTTGGTGAGCTTTATCCAGTCTAGCCTGATAACGGTCAAAAATATCATTTTGAGTTTTGTCTACATTGTTTTTTAGATCATCAATTTGTTCTAGTAACCAACCTGCTACTTGATTAACTCTTTCTGAGCCTTTCCCTTTCGTCTGGATTATCCAACCTGTCAGTAAATCTTCCACACTAGGCAGTTTAGCATTATCGCTAGAACGTTCAACATATTCGGTTTCATAAATGGTTTTTTTAGCTATCCACAATGTATACCAAGTTCGTTTTTTTCTTTCAACCTGTACTTCTTCCTGCCAAGTTCCTTCTGTAATAGCAAAGCCTGCTTGGAAACTAAAGCCAAATGTAAGTGGTTTATTAACTTGGCTAAGTTCAGATTCAGGAAATTTAATTGCTATATTAGGTGCAATATTGTTTGCTCCTTTTTCAAGATAGGACAAATGACAACGTAACAATTCAGATACAGCCTGGTAAATTCTATCTAATTCTTGTGTAGAAATCTGTTTTAATACATCCTCTATAACAATGCTAAGATGGATAGCAAGTTCATTGAGTTCTTCATTGAGTTCTTTAAGTTTATTTTTCTCTGCCTCTGTTTTTCCTTCCATTGTTTTTCCTTCTTTAGCAACAGACGCAGTATAGCCTAACTTAACTAACCGTTTTAAGTTGTTTGCTAGTAACTTTATATTTAAAACATTTGCTTTTTTTAAATTGGGGATATCTAAGTCTACCCTTCCAGTTTCTAAAGACTTTGCTACTGCTTCTAATACCTGAGTAATTCCTCTTTGAAATCCATTTTCCCATGAATAAAGTGGATATAATTTTTCTCCTAATTCATTGTATGGTTCGATCTGCTGAAGTTCTGAAATTATGGTTTTTATATAATCCACAATGTTTTCTTCTGACCTTTTTGCGAAAACGTCTTTAACTTTTGTATCTAGTCTTTCAAAAGGCTGTTTTAAGTTTGTATCGCTAATTTCTAAGAACCTTTCAAGTGATAACCTAATGTCTGATATATCTTCACATTCCTGTTGGTAGTGTTCTTCTGAACTGCTAAGAATAGCCGTGGTTGTTTGTACAGCCCACTCTGTTATAGCATTTCCAGCAGCCACATTAAAACGTTCTATAGCTTGGGGTATTACTAACTGTGGAAAGTGTTGATTAATATGTTCCTTTAAGTGCTGCTGAAACTCCTCTGCATAAGATTTTTGCCATAATGCTTCATTAACTCTAGTACGATCGTGTCTAGACCAATTTTGTACCCTACCCGGCAGGTCATCTAATATACCTGCAATTAATCCAGAAAAATGGTTGCGTGCCTTGTTACTGGCTTCTGCACTATAGATATCATCATTATTTTGGATCTGAAGGGCTAGTAAAGCAGGCCATGTACTAAGTTTTACAACCTGTAACTTATCAATATCTTCTGTATATTCTTTTAATTGTTCAGTCAACTCGTTTTTTATATCCCGTATAGCTTTCTCAACAAAGCGATCTTCTGTTTCAGGCCAATTTCTATCGGCTCGAAAAACGTCAATCCGATTAAGAGTAAAAAGCATACGTGCAGGAGAACCACCCAAATCTTTTACCTGCTGTACAACTTCTTGCAGTAAGCTTTTTACTTTGTGTGCATCGGTTTCTGCACTATTGTATGTGACTATGCACAATGCCTCTCGGCACTGTTTAATAACATCTGCGTTACCTTGATCGCCCACATAGGCCAAACCAGGTAAATCAAGAATTTTTACCCTTGTTCCTTGTGGTAGTTCCAGTTTAGACTCTTTGACAAGCCTGAAAGGGTAAAAGATGGTAGATTGTGGGCAAGCTAAATTCGGTTGTTTTTCTC
>DMYK01000554.1:0-1060 GCA_003483675.1 Microcoleaceae cyanobacterium UBA11344 | reverse complement strand
ATAGTGACTGCCCCTGCGCTCATTTCACTTACGGCTACGGGGACAATTTCGGCTCCACATAACAAATTTACCAAAGTGCTTTTGCCACTACTTGTAGTTCCTGTAGTCGCCAGAGTCAGAGTTGGATTACGAAGTTCATCAACCAGATTGCTTAAAGCATCGTCTAATTTACTAGAAAGTTCTTGTATTTCAGGCTGATATGTATCTGGTAAATGTTCGGAAATTTCTGTAGAAAAATTATTCCAGTATTTAGCAAGCAGTTGAGCTTTGAATTCTACTTCGTCAAAAACTTTGTATAATTGTTTACTCATGTGTTCAATACCGGTGTTTATAGTGAATATGTATTCTAGGTAACATATTTGAGTCGCCACTCATCAAGGGCTGACAGCCACACTGTTTATTTATGACTCAAGGGTATCATACCATAGCTGTTAAGATATTCATGTAAGCTGCAATATTTGAGAGGTCGCATGACTCAGGCAACCGAAAAAATTGTCCTTCCCTCTCCCTTCCCCGATCGCACTCAACTGCCAGAGGAAGACGGCTCTTTCGTGAAAAATTTTCAGGAGCACCCCCAGAGCATTATTCTGACTGATTCGATCGGACCGGTGTTGCAGGGGCTTCATCCCGATGGGCAATATGCTATAGGGCAAGACTGTGGCATCTACTGGCGAGAAACTGACCCGCAAGAAAGGGGAGCGGAAGCTCCTGATTGGTTCTACGTGCCGAATGTGCCACCAACACTAGGAAATCAGATCCGTCGCTCTTACGTGCTGTGGCGGGAATTCATGGCTCCGATGATTGCTTTGGAGTTCGCATCGGGAGATGGTTCAGAAGAGCGGGACATAACACCCCTATCGTACTCAGAAGTCGGAGCGACACAAAGACCTGGAAAGTTTTGGGTTTATGAGCGGATCATGCGGATTCCGTATTATGGCATCTATGAGATTAATAGTGGCAGGCTGGAAGTTTACAGTCTGAATAATGGATCTTATCAACTGTTGCTTCCGAACGATCGCGGTCATTATCCGATCGCCCCAATGGGCGTAGAATTAGGACT
>DMYK01000160.1 GCA_003483675.1 Microcoleaceae cyanobacterium UBA11344 | reverse complement strand
CCGTGGTCGATCGCATTCCGAATCATGTGCATTAAAGGGTCTTTCATTTCCTCTAAAATGCGTTTATCTGCTGTAGTTTCGCCTCCTTCAATCACTAAGGCAACTTCTTTACCTTCCCGTTTAGCTAAGTCTCGTACAGTTCGAGGAAATAAATTAAAAATAGTAGACAAAGGCAGCAGTCTGAGAGTGCGAATTCCTGATGCTAATGCCTCGGCGATTAATTCGAGTCTGGCAGTATCTTCATAAACTCGATTTCTCAAGCGGTTGACTAAAGTTCCGAGACGTTCTAAACGTTCTTCTGTACCTTGACAGTAATCCTGCTGCATCAATTTACCGTTGGCTTTAATACCGTTTTCACCTATTTGCATCTGCTGAAAAGTCAAGCTAGTTACAACAGATTCTCGGCTCCACTCTTCCCACAAAGTTGTAATTTCTTCGATATCTGCAACTCGGTGTCCTAGCCGAGTTTTTGTGACAGTAAGTTCCCCTGCTTGAGTCATTAAATCGTCTAAATTTTGGGTAGCAACACGAATGGTTTCAATGCGGTAAGATGAGGTAGAGGATGCAGTAACAGCGGACTGCGAATCAGACGCAGTGGCGGGATTTTGTTGAGCTTGCAGGAGAAATTCTGGCTCGGATTGTAGGGGTAAAAAAGAGGAATTATTCTCTAAGTTAACGACTTCAGAAGTTTCAACATTTGTTTCTGGTTCTTGGGTAGGAGGCTCAGTAAATTGCGGTTCTACCAACGGTTTTTCTGGTACTTGTGAAGATGATGGCTTTACTATTAGGGCGGCAGCCTGTGGCTGTGGCTGACTAGAAGCACCCATCATACTAGCAAGGATGTAAAATGTATTAACGCCGGAATCTTCGCCGGTGATGGCTTCATTGACGAGTTGGCGCATGGCATCTAAACCTTGCGAAAGTCGATCGCTAAGCTCTGAATTCAGTTGAGTTTCTCCTCGCTTGACACCTCCCAAAATATGCTCCATTTGATGAGCTAAAGATGCTACATTTTTTACTCCCAGCATCCCAGCATCACCTTTAAGAGAATGGGTAGCCCGCAACAATTCTTCTAACTTAGCTAAGTCGCCTGGGTGTTGTTCCAAGTACAGCAATCCGTCGTCTAGTTTTTGTAAGTGTTCTTGACTAGCGACTTTAAATACATCTCGAAGTTCTCGATCTTCAATCATCATATATATTCTTGGGGAATGGGGAATGGGGAATGGGTATTGACTACACTACAGACTTGAGATTAAATGCAGCTTCTGTGAGTTTTTGAGTACCGATTTTAACTTGAGTAATGCCGCGGACTGTTTGAGACGCGGATTCCTTCAGAGAACTCATGGAATCACCTACTTGCTGAATCGCGATCGCCTGCTGTTTAATATTAAAAGAAATTTGCTGGTTGCTCCCAAATACCAGATTGCAAGCTTCCCTCACACCCGTAAAAGCTTCTGCCGTATCTCGTGCTGTTTTCACTCCTGCTGCAACCGTTTTGCGACTATCTTCAGTTGCTTTCACCGTCGAGTTGATCGCGCCCTTAATTTCTGGAATAATACCATTAATCTTTTGCGCTGCTTGTTGGCTTTCATCTGCTAACTTACGAATTTCGCTTGCTACCACCGCAAAACCTTTACCGTACTCGCCGGCTCTGACTGCTTCGACAGCGGCGTTGAGAGCTAGCATATTGGTTTGGCTGGCTAAATCGCTAACCAAACTTGCGAGAGTCGAGATATTGCCAATCTGACTTGTGCTGTCGTCGAGTCTCTGATTTTGCTTAGAAATTGCCACCACAGCTTCTCTAAGATTCAGCATTTGATTGAGAGTTTGCTCTACCATTTGAGTCCCTTCTTCGGCGAGAATTAAAGCTTGGCGAGCGGCAGCGGCAACAGCCTCAGCTTGCTCTGCTGTTTGCTGAGAAGATCTGCCCAAATTTTCGAGAGTTATATTTGTTTGATTGACTGAGACAAATTGCCGATCGGCTATTTGCTCTTGCCGGTTCATATTAGATCCTATTTCCATTGAAAATGACGATATTTGGTAGATCAATCCCCGAATGAGAGCAACAATTTGTTGCAGAAACAACCATCCCAATCCCAGCACCACAGCCAGGGAAACAATAGCAATAAGCCCTACCATTTTCTGAAGAGAATCAATGGAAGAAAATAGCAAACTTTTGGGTGAAGTATCCACAATTACTAAGAATTTATTGGTATTTTGTTTCCTGGGAAAAACTGTATGATAGCTAATCACTAGATCCCTATTGTCAATATTGCCTTTACCACCTGAGAGTATTTTAGCAACTATGTCTGCTGAATAGTCATTTTTGACATTTTCGTTAGTTTTCAGTTCCAATCCCCAGGCTTTTTTAGGATTGGGATGAGCCAGATAATACCCATCTTGATTTAAGATAAAAGATTTGTCTGATAGTTCAGGATTGAAATTTTTAACCATATCGATCAGAGTGCTACCCAGAGCATTGCTAATCACCATACCTTGTCTTTCTCCTTTGGCATTAAAAATTGGAGTCGCGTAGCGAATTGTTGGCTTGTAAGGAATTTCTATTTTCCCGCTTTCCTGATTCAGATTTAATGAAGACACATAGACTTCTCCTGGTTTTAGCTTCATAGTAGCCAGAAAGTAATCTCTGTCTGCTTTATTTTGTAGTTGAGAATCTGGAATAAGTTTGATATTTGTGCCGTCAGAATCTACGCGCACGATCTCCTTACCTTTCTCATCTATGTAACGCAATTGCATATAATATGGCTTGGCTTCCATCATGGATGAAAATGTGAGTTGCATTCGATAAACCCAATCTTGATAAGTTGAATTAGTTTTTGTGTCTACTCCATTTCCTTCTCTAGCTCTAATCATTCCCTGAACCGGGGGAGTTTTGCGGAGAAACAAAACATCTGCTCTCAGATTTTCAAACTTGTTAATCATTTGATTGGCGCTGGAATTAACACTGTCACTAAGAGTTATTAATGCTAATTTTTGCAGTGCTGTTGTGGAAGAATAAATTCCATACCAACCAACAAGAGATACTGGAATCAAGGTACTTAAAATTAGGAGCAGCAGCAGTCGGTGCTGCATTTTTTTGAGAAAATTGTTAATCATTGGGAATGGGGAATGGGGAATGGGGAATGGGGAATGGGGAATGGGGAATGAGGAATGGGGAATGAGGAATGGGGAATGAGGAATGGGGAATTTAACTATTGACAACGGCCTACTGACAACTACCACTGACAACTGACTACACTGCTGATTTGAGATTTTGGGCGGCTTGGTTAAGCTGTTCGATGCCGAGTTTGACTTGAGAAATGCTGGTGGCATTTTCCTGAGCGGCTAGGTTGAGAGAGTTCACAACTTCAACTACATCCTGAATCGCGATCGCCGGGTTTCTCGTAGTCCAAGAAATTTATTCAAAACAATGGGATTTGTTTCAAAGTTACCATTTCTTTCAGGGTATTGTCTACTGCTTGACTGCCTCCTGCGGTGAGCGCGATCGCCTGTTTGGCTCCGAAAGCAGTGGCTTCTGCTTGCAGGCACAAGCCCTGCTGGATTCTCCCAATTCATCTATTGTAGTAGCAGTTCCCCTCGACAGCATATAGTTGTTGGCTGGCGAGGGGTTCCTGCTGACGGTGACAGCAATCTGTGAGGAAGAATCGGCGATCGCCCGCGCTGCTTGATATTTAATCGCATAGCTAGTTAAGTTCTGATTGGAAAAAACAAGTTATTGCTCCTGTTAAGATCGCTGGAATTGTACCTTGGGCGATCGCCAAAGCAATCGCTTTAATTCTTAAGGATATATTGGGCATTTTTTTTGACTACTCATAATTCATAAATATCAGGACCTAGGCATCGTAACGGTGTGGCAAGGGTTTGAGATGCTTCGGTTCCCTCAGAATGACATAATTAGGTGATTAGTGCCTCCAGGACTAAATATCCTACAAAATTGCTTTCAAATCTAAGGCTGCCTCATTCAATTTTTGAGTGCCGACTCTAGTTTGACTGATACCGCAAGCCGTTTGGGCTGCGGCTTGATTGAGAGAGTTCATAGCTTGCACTACCTGTTCGATCGCGATCGCCTGCTGTTTGGCATTCAGCGAAATTTGCTGAGAGCTCAAAACCACATTGTTAACCGCATTGGCAACCCCTGCAAATGTGGCTGCTGTTTCTGAGGCAATATTCATGCCATATTCCACGGTTTTAGTCCCTTCGTCTGTCAC
>DMYK01000089.1:1939-5270 GCA_003483675.1 Microcoleaceae cyanobacterium UBA11344 | reverse complement strand
GCGATCGCCTTTTCGATATTCTCGGCTTTGTCTTCCCTGATTCTGTTTGTGTAAGCAACTCCGAGATTATTTTGAATCATCGCCCGTTGCGGGAATGCAGCGGGGTTAAGAACAAGAATGTCTAAAGTAGTTTCATAAAACTCGATCTCCCTTTCAATACTCTCCGCCCTGTCTCGCCTGATTTTGCTATAGTACACAAGGACTATTTGCCAAAATATTTTGAATATTTTTCCAAATTTAGACATAAGTATCTCGTTTAAAAAAGTGCATTTTTACATCGTAGCCTGCAATGGCAATTTCCATNNTCTTCCCTGATTCTGTCACTGTATTTAATACCCAAACTGTTTTGATTGGTTGCCCAATCTATTGGGTAAAGTTCGCGAGTAAAAATAATTAATCCTACTTCTAGACAAGCAATAGCAATTTCTATATTAGCGGCGCGACTTCCTAGCTGTAAACTGGAAATTGTCAGATTAAAACTGTAAAGATTATTCGCAAAGTTGTATGCTTCCTCAGACTCCATTTCTGCCAGAGTTTGAGTTGCCCACTCGCGCAAGTATTGGGCAAAACCATCGTCTAATAATTCGAGATTGGCTTGCAGGATAGCGATTTGTTCGTCGCTGGGGGAGTTGAGGAGAGATTGGATCAGGGTGAGATAGGCTTCACGGCGTTTTTGGTTCATTTTTTGTAACCCATGTTTGGGATATTTTACATTGTTTGTGGGGGGGAAAACAACAACGAAGGGTTTCTGGCCACCACCCGCGAGCTCCAAGAAACCGGGTTTTTCTCCCAAATCTGCGACTGTAACCAAGTATCTCGCAAAAACCCGGTTTCTGGCCACCTGTCAACAAAAAAAAGATGCTGCCTCTCCATCGAGGGCAGCTACTTCAGTAAAGCATTTTATTGTCTCTCAAAACTTCTAGATTAACCTTCAGACGTTCCCGATTTATTCGGTAGTTGCAAGTCATCTGGATCAACATAATGACAAACTGCTTTGTCTATACAAATCAAAGCCCAACCAGATTTATCAATACTCATCAGCTTGTAAGATGCTGGCTGAATAAAGAAACCTTTGTGATTGCGAGTTGCTGGTTTGATATTAACGTGGTTCTCAGTGCTCATATTCTTAAAACTCCTGGTACTGTTTGTTAACTAAGCCTGTGCTCCGCCGAGCGAACTTGTGAATCGTCTAAGTCTTCAAATACTAGCACTGCTATTCTGAGATTTCCATAAAGTTATTTATTGATTTGTTACGACATCGTAATAAATCCCAAAGCCGATTTCCGCGATCCCCGCGCAAAAATCGACTGGTTTCCGTGGCTAGGGCTCAAACAGCCATTGCTGAACGCGGGTGAGACTCTTCCAGTCTGGTTTTCTGCTTAATCCATCTTCAAAATTCTTTTTAACTTCTTCGAGCAACTCTTCGGAAGCCATCAGGAGTTGCTGAGTCACTTCTATGTGGGGCCGCACGCCTTTTTCTTTGAGGTCGAGGATTGCTACTGCTAGGTTAATCCGGGCTTGGGGGTCGTGAGGGTTCAATTTAACGGCGGTTTTAGCTGCCTTTTGAGCTGATGCGGGTTTATCTTCCAATAGGTACAGCCACGCGAGGCTAGCCCAAGCATTGCCGTTTTTGGGAGCGCTAGCGCACACTTCTTTGAACAAGGGAATCAAATCTTTGGGTGCTTCGCCTGCTTGGTAGCGATCGAAACCTTCTTTAAACAATTCTTCAGGGGTCATTCGATTTTGGATTTTGGATTTTGGATTTTGGATTGAAAGGGCATTGGGTGCGGGACACAGCAAGCCAGTCCGAGGCATTCTTAGCAATTAGCAATTAGCAATTACCAATTGCCAATTGCTAATTGCCCAATTTTCAGGTTATGTAGCGAAAGAACTGCCACAGCCGCAAGTTTGAGTAGCGTTGGGGTTGGTAAACTGAAAGCCACCGCCGATCATGGCGTCGCTGAAATCGAGCACCAAACCGTAGAGATATAGAATGCTTTTGCGATCGCAAACTACCTGAAAGCCTTCGTAATCGAACACTTCATCGTCAGATTTGACAGTGCTCGGATCTGCGAAATCCATCACATAAGACATACCAGAGCAGCCGCCCTGCCGCACCCCTACCCGCAAGCAGAGGTCTTTACCTTGTCTTTCTCTCAGGGCTAAAACTTGACGGACTGCGGAGTCCGTCATTTGAATGCCCCGCTTTTGTGAAATGGCTTGAGTCATGCTTGGCCGAACTCCTGATACTCTGCAATGGTAAGAGTTTAATCTGATCCATCTATTGTACAGGACTCCCGAAGGCTTCTGCTGTTGAGGGCCGCGCCTGGGGAGCCTGGTTGAATTTTGGGCGTAGAGAAGCATCGAGGGACACTCTCTCGTTTGTATCGAAGTCTCGCTCCCCCTCGCATCCCCCTGATAGTCGGGGAGTAAGGGGGATCTCCGGGGAAAGAAAACAGGTCCTAGGGGGGATCGAGTTCCCATTCCGCAATCCCTTCCCCCTCCCTTCCCCATAGGGTTTATGATTGAGAAGCAGCGGTTGATATGATCGGCACTGCAACCATGCTTTACCCAACGGGCTTACTCTAATGGCAGCGCTGAATCGCTCTACTCTTCGTCGGCTACAAAACTTACCTCAAATTCCCAGCGTGTGGGAGGGCGATCGCCGACCCTTATCTGATGCTGACTCACACATGATGCTAGAGGACGACGACGATCCAGAAGCAGGTGGCGAGTGCATTCTCTGGGTGGATGGCTCCGAAGGAGTCGTGAGGGCTATGGATATGGTAGGCCCAGATGCCGGCCCAGAGGCGATCGTCCGGGCCCTGCTACGCGCTATGGAACATCCCCAAAGTCCGGCTCCCGCAGTTCGTCCCCAAAAAATAGTAGTCAAAAACCGAGAAATTCAATTTTACTTGCGGGGCATACTTCAAGATTTAGGGATTGCGATCGACTACGTGCCGGAATTGCCCCTAATTGACGAAATATTTCGGGGAATGGAAGAGGTGGCTGGAACTAGGCCTCCCGAATTGCCCCCTCAGTATGCTGAAGTTTTAATGGAAAAAGCCGCTCAAATTTGGCACGACGCTCCTTGGCAGACTTTGGCCGAACACCAAATTATATCTATTGAAATTAATCAGTGGGATATCGCCACCCTTTACGTTTCAGTATTGGGGCAGGGCAGAATGGATTACGGAGTTTTGCTGTATCGCTCCCTAGAATCCTTGAAGCGGTTTCGAGAGCGCGTCGTAAACGATAACTCTTTTGAAGATTTAGAACAGGCTTTTTTAGGGCAAGACTGTTTGTTTCTCACCTTTGAAAGTGTCGAAGA
>DMYK01000089.1:0-1903 GCA_003483675.1 Microcoleaceae cyanobacterium UBA11344 | reverse complement strand
AATTTTGGCAACCTGCATCCTTTAGAAGGGTTGCGATCGATTCTTTACGAAGAAGAAGCCCTGACGATGTTAGTTGCTCTCGAAGCATTTCACCGCTTTTTCCGCAATAGCCGCCGCAAACTTGCAGCAGAGACATTTCCCACTCTCAGCAGCCGCTACCGCATCCCTGTTCCAGAATCTGACTCGGAAATTCAGCAAGTATCGGTTAAAGTTTCGACGATGCCGGAGGTGTCAGAGGAATTGTGGCAGATGCTCGAAGACGAGGATGAGGATGAGCATGAATTTGAAATGCCGCTGCTGCGGGACGATTTGGTGCCACCAAATTCATTTTTGAGTCTCGGTGTCGTACCTTGGGAAACAGTGGAGTTTCTGCGTGGAAATGCACAATTTTACCAATCTGCGGAACTTGAAATTAATCCAGCCGGGGACGGTTTACCTGTGGTGATGATCCAAACTTCCCATCCGAAGGCAAAAACTATGATTCAGGATTTGAAGGAAGCCGGAGGAGTGAAGGCAATTTGTTTTAATCCGGGCGAAGATCCTTTTCAAGATGAGCAATACGACTTGGGTATTTTGCAAGCTGAAAATAAGGAACTTTATTTGTTTGGCGAGTTTAATGAAGGCGATCCGGTGCATCAGGAAGCTCGTAAAAAGTGGGAGGAACGCTGTCAATTAACGAAGGGTTGGTGCGGCTTGATTATTGCTAAAGGGTTGATGGGTGCTTCTCGTGGTCAGCCTCAGTTTAAGGACATGATAGCTTTGTTTGAGGTGCGGTGGCTGCCTGCTAAAGATTTAGGAATTGGGCCGCTTCAGTTGATGCCGATGTTTTGAAGTTAGTTGACGGTTGACTGTTAACGGTTGACGGTTGACTGTTAACGGTTGACTGTTAACGGTTGACTGTTGACGGTTGACTGTTGACTGTTAACGGTTGACTGTTGGTAGTTGACAGTTGGTAGTTGGCAGTTGGTAGTTGACAGTTGGTAGTTGGCATTTGGTAGTTGGCATTTGGTAGTTGTTAATCGCTTGCTGATGCTAATAACCAATAACCACTAACTAATAACATTATTCAGCAGTCAACAGTCAACAGTCAACAGTCATTTCTTGATTCCTGCGGGTGAGGGAAGATTGCAAGCTGCTTCTCTAGCTGTATGCGAAAACGTTTCTGCTTTGCGACAGACGTTTTTAGAACAAGGGCTTTATGGTCAAATTAGTGCTGTGTCTTTGGCAATAATTCAGAGGGCTATACAAGTGTCGATCGGCATTTATGAACTTTAATCATATTTCTGATATTCTCAAATTTGTGACTAAGCATCAGCCCAAAGAAACCGGGTTTTTTACCTAATCTGTCGGCTACAAGGAAGGATTGAAGTAAAAAAACCCGGTTTCTGACCATCGGTGCGTCCAGGACTACAACTTTAATATTCCCGATATTCTAAAATTTGTTACAATTTGTAAAAATACTGTAAAGGATAAGTAAAATGCGGGTTGCGATCGCAGGTGCGGGACTGGCTGGAATGACCACAGCCGTCGATTTAGTGGATGCCGGCCACGAAGTAGAAATTTTTGAATCTCGTCCCTTTGTCGGTGGTAAAGTAGGTAGTTGGGTAGATCCCGACGGTAATCACGTTGAAATGGGTTTGCACGTATTCTTCGGCTGCTATTATAACTTATTTGCGCTGATGAAAAAAGTGGGAGCTTTTGACGATTTGCTCCTCAAACAACACGTCCACACTTTTATCAATCGAGGCGGCGAAACTGGTAGTTTAGATTTTCGGTTCCCCGTCGGTGCTCCTTTACACGGATTGAAGGCATTTTTCACGACATCTCAGCTATCAGTACAAGACAAAATCCAAAATTCGATCGCCCTGGGAACTAGCCCCATCGTCCGAGGTTTGATCGACTT
>DMYK01000062.1:20256-24673 GCA_003483675.1 Microcoleaceae cyanobacterium UBA11344 | reverse complement strand
AATTACAAAGAATTACGTTGTTCAGAAACCGGGTTTTTACGAAAATACTTTTTTTTCACCCGTAGCTTCGGTAAAAAACCCGGTTTCTTCGGTCGGAGTGCGTAATTCCTGTTTAAGTCTTAAGACTCAGTTCCTACCGCATTCAAAGAAGTTTCAACCTGCTTAAAATTGAAACCAATCGCCCGGAGAGCGTGCCAAAAATGACCTTGCAAAAAGAAGAAAGCCAAAAAGAAATGAGAATTAGCCAGCCAGCAACGAGGAGTGTGAGCGCCGAGTGGTAATTGAACCGTATCTGCAAAATAAGGGCTAACACCAAGCTTAATATCCAGCACAGGGCCGTAGAATTCAACGGGATAAGCTAAAGTATTAACCGCACAGAAATAAGCTGCTGTAAACCCTGCTAAAGCAATACCGCCAAGAGAGTAAGAAAGAATAGCTTCGCCAGAGAAACTTAACACTCGTTTAGCCCAAGGAAACGGCTCTTTTACGATGTGCCAAACGCCGCCTAAAAGTAGCATAGCGCCAACATAAATGTGACCGCCAACTAAATCTTCCAAGTTGTTAACACTAGCAAAATGAGTTTGGTAGCCGTAGATAACTAACGGGTCAATAGTCGGATTGACAACAGTGCGGACATCGTGAATTACCGAGTCGTACAAACCGCCAAAAAACATCGCTTTTGCTGCTAGTAGTAGCGCACCTAATCCTAAGAAAATCAAGTGATGTCCTAGGATGAAACCCAACTTTTTAGGGTCTTCCCATTCAAAGTGAAACTTCCCGGCGCGACCTTTGGCATCCTTCAAGCTTTTAGGGCCTTTAAAGGTGTGAAACAAAGCACCAGCACCCAAAACAGCAGATGAAATGAGGTGTACCATTCCGACCACGAAGTACGGATAAGTATCGACGATTTGACCACCTGCTCCTACACCTAAACCGAGAGTTGCTAAGTGGGGGAGCAAAATTAAGCCTTGTTCGCCCATAGAAATTGCTGGGTTGTAGCGAGACATTTCAAACAGAGTAAATGCTCCGGCCCAAAAAGTAATTAAAGCGGCTTGACCGACGTGGGCGGAAATGAAATATCCCGAAAGATTGGCGAAGCGATAATTGCCGGCCCACCAGTCATATTTAACCTTCGGATTGTCGTAAGTTTGCATCGTTTTTTGTTTCCTTGTTGTCAGTGTTTGCTTGATATCAATTCCGGTTGTTGACCCTTCGACCCTTCGACCCTTCTACCCTTCGACTACGCTCAGGGTACTGCTGTTAACTGTTAACTGCCGTTAATTTACTAAGCCTCGGAAAATGGCATCTAGACCATAAATATTGTTGAGAAGCAAATAGCCGAGAAAAGCTCCAGATGTGCCACCGATGACGAAACCACCTCGGAATAAACTCCAATCTTCTGGGGTTTTATGCCAGTAGAATGATTTTTCTTGTTCGAGATTTTTGCGTTCGCCAGCAGAAAGTGCGATCGACAAAATTAGCATTAATGCCAGCGTCGCTAGCAAACCCGCCAGCGGTGTCAGCCCTTTGTCCTGCAAAGGAATTAACACAGCAATCGCTCCTACTAGGAAATATCCGTGAGCTAAACTCACTTCTAACCCTCGGACAATTGGAGACAAACCCTTGCGATAAATAGGCAAATTTCTCAAAAAAGTCACAGTCGTGTCAGAAAAACTCACGGCTGTCGCTGCACTTGCAACTTGAACCACAGCAGGAGTTGCTGTTACAAAATCTCCTGAACGGAAATCAAATCCTGCTGCTTTTGTGCGAACGCGCAGCGCGTGCCAAATGTGACCCGAAAGCGCCAAAATCGCTAACACAAAGTGGCTTGTTGCCAGCCAAGTTCGCGCAGAAACAACTGCTACTTCCGGGCCGCTCAAACCCACAGGGCCGTAAAAAACCTCTGGATAAACAGTGTTATTTACAGTCACGAAGTAGGCTGCCAAAAATCCCATGTAAGCCAGAGCGCCTAAGCTGTAAGAAAGGTAAGCTTCCCCCGACCAAAATAGGACTCGCTGGGCCCAAGCAAAAGGCTTAGTGAAGATATGCCAGAAACCGCCAATGATGCACAGCAAGCCAACATAAATGTGACCGCCAATGACATCTTCTAAGTTGTCAACTGCTGCCATTCCTTCGGGGCCGTGTACGGGAAAGAGATAACTAAAAATGCGAATGGGATTGAGGGTTGGTTCGCTAATTATCCGCACATCAGCAACGTTGGGGTCATAAAGACCGCCCCAAAATAAGGCTTTTGCGACTAGCAGCCAAGCGCCGGCACCTAATAGTAATAGGTGAATGCCGATGATGCTGGTCATCTTGTCTTTGTCTTCCCAGTCGTAGCCGAAGGAACCAAAGAAAGTTTTGTTTTGCGGCAATACTTTCGGGCCGAGCAAGGAGTGGTAAAGTCCGCCGGCACCGAGAACTGCGGAGCTAATTAAATGTACAACTCCGATCGCAAAATAGGGATAGACATCAACAATTTGACCACCCTTACCTACTCCCAAACCCAAACTTGCCAAATGTGGAAGCAGGATTAAGCCTTGGTCGTACATGGGTTGTTGCGGGTTGAAATTGGAAATTTCAAACAGAGTCATCGCCCCGGCCCAGAGTACAATCAAACCTGCGTGAGCGACGTGAGCTCCTAAAATTCGTCCTGAAAATTCTGTGAAACGGGCGTTACCAGCCCACCAGCCGTATTCGCTTTCTGGCTTTTCCGGCTCTAGTTTTAAATTCGGTTCAGCTATTGCTTGCATTTTCGCTTTCCTCTAATTTCGATAGTCTGGGTCAAAAACTCCCGGTGGTTGTCCTTCGACTACGCTCAGGAACCGCGCGAAACCATATCTCAATGGGTCAAAAACTCCCGGTGGTTGTCCTTCGACTACGCTCAGGAACCGCGCGAAACCATATCTCAATGGGTCAAAAACTCCCGTTGGTTGAGCGGAGTCGAAACCCTATGACAATATCCGTGACAGAGATACACTCTTGACAGGGCGGGCACGGGGGCACCGCCCCTACAGAAACCGGGTTTTTTGCCTGACTCATATTTGGTTAACTGGCTGCATTTGCTGCAACTTGGTTGACGACTTCGCCTTTGCGGAAGTCAAATCCTGCTGCTCGGAGAGCGTGCCAAATATGTCCTTGCAAAAAGAAGAAGGCTAACCAGAAGTGGGAGTTGGCCAGCCAAGTTCGGGAAGTCAAAACTTCTCCACTATCGAAATAGGGGAATTGCTGGATGCCAATTTTTAAAGCTGGGCCGAAGAATTCAACTGGGTAAACCAGGGTGTTGACTGAGACGAAGTAGGCGGCGATGAAACCCATTAAGGCTAAGGCGCCGAGACTATAGGAGAGATAAGCTTCTCCTGACCAGACGAACAGGTTTTCTGTCCAAGCAAAAGGCTGGGTGCGAATGTGCCACAACCCGCCGATTATGCAGAGAATTCCTACCCACATATGTCCGCCGACAACATCTTCGAGGTTGTTAACAGCAGCCAGCCAGTTTTTGCCGCCTGCACCGAACAGGTAACCGAAAATCACAGTCGGGTTGAATGTGGGTTCCGAAATAACGCGCACTTGCCCGATCGTGGTATCATACAAACCACCGAAATACATAGCTTTGGCCACCAACAAGAAGGCACCGACACCCAGCAAAATTAGGTGAATGCCCAAAATGGTGGTCATTTTGTCTTTGTCTTCCCATTTGTAGCCGAAGAAAGGAGTTCTTTCTTCGAGGGTGGCTTCTCCTTTGAGGGAGTGGAAGATGCCACCGAAGCCGAGAAAGGCTGAGCTGATTAGGTGAATGACACCAATTTGAAAGTATGGATAAGTATCAACTATTTTGCCTCCGGCTCCGACACCTAGGCCGAGTCTGGCTAGGTTTGGTAGCAGAATCAAACCTTGTTCGTACATGGGCAATTCTGGGTTGAAGCGCGAAAGCTCAAACAGGGTATAGGCTCCTGCCCAAAAGACGATGAGGCCGGCTTGGGCGACGTGAGCGCCGAGTAAACGACCGGAAAGGTTGATTAAGCGGGCGTTGCCGGCCCACCAGGGAAAGGTTTCTCCTTCGGCTGGGAAGGATGTTTTTGCCATGTTTGTCACGGCGAGTTACCTCTTGAGAAAGATGTCAATTGAGTCTTAAGCTTGTGTGGCTTATTGATATAGATAATCAACAATTTTGCTAACTTCGTCAAGTCTTTTGCCAAACTTTATCATTAAGATTGGTTGAGATATGTAACGAGGCTGCCGGAAAGCTTCTGTATCAAGGGTTTTATGGAGTTAGTGCGATCGGCTTTCACAATTTTTCTTACTGGTGTAGATTAGCAGTAAGTAAATATGTCTGGATTTATTGATCAAGAATTTTAGTAAGGTGCAGGAGCAGAATGACATATAAAGTCCTGGACGCACACTCAGCAAAGAAACC
>DMYK01000062.1:17353-20145 GCA_003483675.1 Microcoleaceae cyanobacterium UBA11344 | reverse complement strand
AAAACCCGGTTTCTGAACCCCCATGCGTCCAGGAGATATAGCAACCGCCAAGGCTGTATTTCAAATCAAAAGCCTGAGAACACTTGCTCTCAGGCTTTTTTAGCTAGATTTGTAATTGCTTGTTGCATCTGGCGTGCTAATTCAAGCTGTTGATTTGCTTTCCTCGGCTACTTGCTCGTTGCTGGGTAATTCCAGACAGTAGCCGGCCCCATATACGGTTTTGATGTACCGAGGATGGCGGGGATCGGGTTCCATCTTGGTTCTCAGGTGTCTGATGTGTACGCGAATTGTTTCGATGTCGTCGTCGGGGTCATAACCCCAGACTTCTTTGAGAATTTCGCTGGGAGAGACTGTTTGACCGTGACGCTGGAGCAAGCAGTGGAGCAACTCGAACTCTAGGTGGGTCAGTTTGACTGTCTTAACGTACCAAACCGCTTCAAACCTTTCGGGGACAAGGGTCAGGGGGCCGTAATTCAGGATTTCGGAGTGTTTGGCGGCTTGGGGGATGCGGTCTGTGCGCCTCAGTAGGGCTCGCACTCGCGCCAGCATCTCTTCTAGTTCAAAGGGCTTGGTCAGGTAGTCGTCGGCGCCGGAGTTGAAGCCTTCTACTTTGTCTTGAGTTTGACTTAAGGCGGTCAACATCAAGACGGGAATGTCTGCTGTGCGATCGTCTCGCCGCAAGCGCTGACACACTGTGAATCCGTCTACTCTAGGCAGCATCAGGTCTAGGACGATCAGGTCGGGGAGCATTTGTATGGCTAGTGCCTGACCTTTGATGCCGTCTTCTGCATGGGTTACTTCGTACCCAGCCATTTCTAGGTTGATGGCCACGAGTTCGGCGATCGCCGCGTCATCGTCAATAACAAGTATCCGAGGCATCATTATTTATCTCACCGCTAACCAAATGGGGCAGCCTACAGCCTTCTGGGGGTTCCAGGTAACTTTAACGAACAATTTACTAATTTTAAGCTTCATTAAGGATTATAAGGTTGATTAAGAACTTTTTGAGCTATTTGACACTCCCACCCCTGGCCAGGAGTGGGATTCTTGGTTCTGCGACCAACCTTAACCCCTGTAGATTTCTCAACACAAGCCAGCTGGTCTGTCTCCCCAAGGGTTTGAGTTTCGGTGTGCCCCACCGTACTTTTTATTCCTAAACCATGAGCCAAAATGTTTTTTGCTGCGTTCAAATCACGATGTTCAATTAATCCACAGATTAGACATTTATGGGTAGGAGTTGACAGAGATTTCTGTACAGTGCCACACCCCTCACAGTCCTGAGATGTGAAATGGGGCGGTACTGCCATTACATGAACACCTCGTACTTTGGCAAAGTAATCTACCCAATTAATGAACATATACCAGGCCACATCAGATCAGGATGTTGGTTTTATATTGTCAACTTCTACAATGTCTGTACTTGTGAAGTACAAACCACAGTGGGTACATTTACCCTGTTGCCTTTTGAGTAATTTTGCAACTCTATTAGGAGTTTCTGGGTATTCACCTCGACGCTTACTCCAATAAATCCAGTCGCCGTTGTATGGACTAGCTTTACCTTTGACCTTTGTATGCCTTACGATGTACTGGCATGGGTGCGTAATTCTCATCCGTCTTCGGTACTGAAACACCAATTGCGGTCGCCTACTGTTCTCCAATATTTGTCCTTGTTGATGTCCCCCTTTCCCCTCGTTCTTACCCAGGCTCTTAGCTTTTCCGAGGTGAGATGGTCAACCTTTGAGAAGATTTCCTTACTAAGGACAGTTGAGTAGTTTGACCATCCCCTAATTATTGGATTCAGCTTACTAATTAAATCAGCTTGTGGGGCAATTTTATGGGTATCTATTACCTCAGCAATCAAGGCTTTGTAGGTCTTGACCTTTGCCTTAGAGGGGGTGATTAGTGTGTTAAAGCCTAGCTTAAATGTTCCGTTTGATGCACTTCGGTAGTTTCCTACCTTGTGTTGTTGAATAGGGAATCCTAGAAACTCAAACCCAACATTTCCGTCTAATTCATTGAGCCTGTGGGTTAATTTTGTTTTGCTTGGCTTTAATTCCAGTCCAATGTCACTTAACCAATTAGCAATGATCTCTTTACATTTTAGGACAACGTTCAAATCCTCGTGGATGATTACGAAGTTATCAGCATAACGGATTAGGCTAAGGGCGCTACGGTTATCCCGTTTGTTTCCTTTTAGTGTTTCCACATACTGCTTTATTCTTTCTTCCATACCATGTAGGGCAATATTTGCTAACAAAGGGGATATTACGCCCCCTTGTGGTGTACCCTCATTAGTAGGAAAGAGATTTGCTTAGTCACAATACCTTGCTTTGAGCCAAGTCTTAGCTTGTCTTCTCATGGTAGGGAATGGGGCTAATTTTGTGAGTAACGCTTCATGGTTTATAGGGTCAAAGCATTTAGCTATGTCAGCATCAAGTACAAATTTGGACTTCATTCTAATACTGAGATCAATTGCCTGAACCGCATCGTGACAGGAACGTCCTGGTCTAAAACCCTAGGAGTTAGGCTCGAATTTTGCCTCCCATTCTGGCTCTAACGCTATCTTACATAGCGCTTGCATTGAACGGTCATTTATTGTGGGTATTCCTAATGGTCGTTTTTCATCAGTACCTGGTTTTGGAATCATCACCCTAGGAGTAGGCTTTGATTTCCCAGTAAGCTTCAAACTTCCTACAAGGCTTGTGCGTTGCTTTGGGGTCAAACTTTTCAGTCCATCCACACTAGGCGTATTCTTACCTTGGTTATCCTGTGTTACCCATCTAACCGCTATA
>DMYK01000062.1:15128-17316 GCA_003483675.1 Microcoleaceae cyanobacterium UBA11344 | reverse complement strand
GCCACGTTCACTCGCTGGATAGATTCTAGAAGCAACTTGAACGTCAATCTCTCAGCTTTACGCCAATTGAGTGGATTCCATTCCACCATCAGATAGTTCTGTGTTTTAGACATATTTATTGCTACTTCAGACTCCATCTTTGGAATTACCGTGTATCCGTCAGCAGAGCCCTCACATTACCGAGGGTCTTCGCTTTTGATACAATCCCTTCCCTATATACCATTCGTTAGCTACTTACTGGTTATCGACCATACCAGAGATATATAGGGGTTATTTCGTTCCGATTACACATTGTTAGAACCTTGAGCGATGATGCTTTCCACCGGGTTTATTGGGCGGTGCTTATAAGTCGGTTGATGAACCGCTTATGCCCTATCCTTGCCTTTTGGCTTGGTCTTAATCAGCCATTAGACCATTCATCTTAACGATGGTTCAAACGCATCTTTGCTTTTGCTACGCATGGATTATTGCTGGACAGTTACCGGATTTGGCTACCAGTAGTTCTGCCTTTTATCCCCGCTTTATCCTAGGGGTTGCTATTCCGTAAAGTAGGGGATATGCTTTCACCTCTGCACTTGAGGGGTAGGACTAAGGGAGAAACCCAGCACCTACAAATGTAATTAGTTGTCACCAGTTTCATATACTGGGCTAACCGTCCCATAAGGGTTTAAATCCTGATTTTTGGGTTAAACGAATCCCCCTCGTTAGATGTTACTAACGCCCTTGCTGTTCTTACAGCAAATTCTCGACGCTGCCTACTAACCTTTAAGTGTTTCCTCGCCATCTTGATGGCTTTTTTTCGGTTTTTAGAACCATTTTTTTTCTGGGAAACTCTACGTTGCAATCTTTTTAAGGATTTCTCTGACTTCCGCAAAAATCTAGGATTCTCTACTTGATTGCCTTCTGACTCGGTGTAGAAAAACTCTAAACCCAAATCGATACCAACAGCCTTTCCTGTTGGTGATTGTGGTTCAGAACGCTCTACAGAAATTGACTGTAGAATCCATCGGCCATGATTGACAACTCTTACTCGTTTGATTTGGTTCGGCTGAGAGAAGTTTAAATCACGAGTACCAATTAATTTGAATGTACCAGCTTTAAACCCATCACTAAACGCGCTCTGTTTTCGGTGATCTGAAAGTTTTCCATCCCGTCTGTTTATACTCAACCGAACGACCTTGTTTTTTGAACTTGGGATCGCCTTTCTTTCCTGACTTATTCTCCTTGCAGTTGGTATAAAATCGAGAGATGGCAGCCCAAGCTCTATCAGCAGAAGCTGGTCGAGCTTGGGAATTTAGCTGGCCAGCCATTTCAAATTATTTGGCGAAAACTGCACAAAGCTTTTGTAGGTCATTTTTGCTAACTCCATGATGATCCATCCAGTACCTTACCGATTTATTGCGAATAAAGTTGGCAGTACGAATTGCTGATTCAAGCAACTCATACTGCCAACTTTTTCCGGTCAATTTCGCTTCTAGTACCAACATGGATATTTAACTCAGGTGGACAATTAATTCTAACATTAACTAAAACAAAATTATCAACCAATTCTCAATGAGCACTGCCCGCTCAGGGGCAGCCCATTGATCCCAACCCCGCTCAGGGGTGGGCTTTCTGGGACGTTACCTGTAACAATCGCCGACACAACTACCGAGAATTAGCTGGCTTGCTCTCTAGCAGACTGAGTAATTTTGCGGGCAACATTTGGCTTGCCGCCTAATTTTGGGAAGTAAAGGGAGCCGACTGTCACTAAGAATATGGTATAACCAACGGCTTGCAAAAGATAAAGTCGCTCTCTGTAGCCAAATAGTGCTTTGAGGAGGATTCCGGGAAGACGCTCGAATGTGCGGGCGCTTTCACCGGCTCTGACTGTGCTTCGATGGGAAATTTGAGAGCCGACTCCGCCTCAATGGGCTCCCAAATTAGTCGAGCTTGCTTGCTTGGGAGTCACGCACATTCAATAGTCTGCTTCCTTTGAGTTCCAGGTCGATCACTCTCTTTAACGCGAAAATTAGAGATGAAGTTTTTCAAGGGAGAAAAAAAATTTTGGGTTTTTTTGAGGGTTAGCCCTTGCTTTTTTGAGCTCTTGACTGTATAATTAAATAATGGGAGTATGACTACTTATGCCTAAAAATGTCACTATTCCCATTATATAATGGTATCATACAAATATCAAGAAGTCAATCCC
>DMYK01000062.1:3564-14934 GCA_003483675.1 Microcoleaceae cyanobacterium UBA11344 | reverse complement strand
GCTTGCAAAAGATACAGTCGCTCTCTGTAGCCAAATAGTGCTTTGAGGAGGATTCCGGGAAATTGTCGCTCGGGCAAAATTGTCGCTGCATTCCAGACCATCGGGCCTAAAATACAAGAGTGGAGTTGTGAAGTGCGATCGAAATAAACACAAATCCCTGCATAGTTGGTATCTGTCTGGGACAAAATGGCAGCAGCTTGGTCAAAATGTTTGAGTGCAGAGACTGCTAAACCGGCGACAATTAACAGCAACAAAATTCCCATAAACTTGAAAAACTGGCGGATCTCAATTTTGACACCCCACTTGAAGATTAGCGCGCCAATGATTGCAGCCCCAAGCAAACCGCCCAAAGCACCTAAAGCCGGAGTGAAACCTTGTTGAAATTGAGCGCTGACAAATATAACTGTTTCAAAACCTTCGCGAAGTACGGCGATAAAAATTAAGCCGAATACGCCCCAGCCAGCATTAGTATTTTCTTTCAAAGCTGCTGTAACGGCTCCTTCCACTTCAGCTTTGAGAAAGCGAGCTTGCTGAGTCATCCAAATGAGCATCCAGCTTAGCATTACTATGGCAAAAATTCCTAGACAACCTTCGAGCAATTGCTTGATTACTGGTGCGTAAGGCTGATTGGATGTTGAGAGTGCGTGGAGCAACTGATTGAATAATGCACCTACAAAAGCGCTAGCAGCAATGCCGGCTCCGATACCTGTATAAACCCAAGAATTGAGGTGACTTTGCTCGGCTTTTTTTAAGCAAGCTAGGACGATTCCGACGACTAGGGCGGCTTCTACGCCTTCGCGGAGGGTAATTACAAAAGTTGGTATGGCTTCAGTAAAGTTCATTTAGGGGCATGGGGCATGGGGCATGGGGCATGGGGCATTGGGCCTTGGGTATTGGAGGGAAAAGGGAAAAGGTAGAATTTTTCATTCCTTCTTTCTTCTTCCTTCTTCCTCCTTCCTTCTTCCTTCGACTAAATCAACTATAATCCCGCAGCATTTTTTTGAGTTCTACTTGGTGCAATTCTTCTTGTCCAATTAGGGTGCGGGCGTATTCTTCCAAATAAACGCTGGCATCTGTCACGACTTCAAGTAATGATTTGTACTTGTCGAGGGCTTTTTTCTCGTGATTTAAGCTTTCTTCTAACAAGTCTTTGATCGAGTGTTTGTAGGTTTCTTCTATGGGAGCAATTTTCTGGCTGGGATGTCCGTCTAAACCTGTTAAAATTTCTCCGGCTTGTTGGGCGTGGAGTAGGGATTCGGTTGCTTGTGCTTGAAAAAACTGCACGATGGGAATCCGGTTTGGTCCTGTCACCATGAGTGCATAGTGGGTGTAGCGCACGACTCCTGCTAGTTCCCATTCCATGATGGTGCATAGCAGTTCTTGGGTTTTTTTCTCGTCGAGTTCTTTCATTGCTGTTTTCGTTCTAAGATGCAGTCAAGAGCAGTTGCTATAATAATATCACATTTTTTAATTTAATAGCAATTTGGAAAATTTTTATTTGATCGGCTGCTAGATCTAGCATTCCCCAAGCTAGTGAGGTATAATTAGAGAGCGATCGCCTACCCTCAACAAAAGTCTTAATTGGTCGTTCAATTGTTGTTAATTTAGCATTAGTTCGCCATAGGTACTCGCTCTCCTCAAGGTCAAAGAGCCTATGGCGATCGCCCTAACAAAAGGGGTAAGAACGTCTCTATTATTGGCGCTGTGGAGTCTCAAGGATCTCCAAACTTTGACTTGGAACGATCGGGGAACAGCAATGACGCTGGGATATTGGGGAGTCGGAGACGTACTGGGTCAGTCGCTGTCAGGGGTGCAGCCCGATCAAATGGAATGCAAAACTCATTCAGAAATAAAGGAAATTTTTTAACCGCAGATGCACGCAGATAACCGTAGATACTTTTTGGGTATCTGCGTTTGTACTTCGACTGATTATTTAAGTCGTCACCAATGCCTTCAACAGATAAGCGCGGGTTCCTGTTTGGGTTACGCCCTTGGCATCTTTGTAGGTGTAACTTCCGTAGGCAGAAATATCGCCAAAGTTATTGATGCCCGTAGCGTTAGTTAATGTCACGTTTGAGCCACCAAAGGTCGGAGTTGTGAGTGTCAGATTGTTCAAGTCTTTGATTACACCGTTGTTCCAGACAAAAGCGCGGTTTTGACCGATCGCATTCTGAGAGACGCCGACTACTTGACCGAATTGGTTGATGCCAGCGGTGGAACCGGTTGCACCGCCAAGGCTGCCGATGTTGATTTTTTGACCGTTTTGCAACAGGAAGGGTGAACTTGTGGCTGTAGCACCAGTGCCACCGCTAGTATTACCGATGATTTGACCGCTATCGTTGATGTCGCGGAGAATGGCTTGTTCTGCCCCAAAGGTGCCGAGGTTGGTGAGTTTGTATTTACCGTCTGTGCCTTTTTCCCACAATGCCGCAGAGTTGACGGTTTTGTCGTTGAATCCGTCACTGTCAATTTGTCCGACGATCGCACCTTTATTGTTAATTCCATTTGCGTTAGCGCTGTTACCGTTCAAATCTGGCAGGGGGTTGATGAAACCCTGGTCCACAGAAATTGCGCGGATGCTAACGGGGGTTGTTCCGCTAGCCTGCGTAGATGTGGCGGCCAGCCATTTGGTTTTGGTTGTTGATGTCGTAGAAGTAGGTTTCAACACCGCCCAAGTCAGTGATTTGTAGTTCGTAGTCGCCGCCATCTTTCTTTTGCCACAGCAAGCCGCGGTCTGTGGGTCGGCCGGCGAATTCATCGCTTGTACCGGCGATCGTACCTAAATCGTTGATGGCCGCGGTAAAGCCACCACCACCTCGCTGAGTAACCTCTTTTCCGGTATTTTCACCGACACCGTTTTTTACGCCGGTGCTAGTCAGCGGCTTGAATTCCCCGTTTTCCCAAATAAACCCTTGGTTGCGGAAGCCAGTACCAAGGACTTCGGTGGTTTGGGAACGACCAACTATTTGTCCTTTGTCGTTAATGTTGTTAGCTTGCGTGGCATTGCCTGTAGGGGCGATCGAACCTAGGTCAATAGCCTGGTAGCGGTACAGGGGGATCTCATTGGAAAGAACAGCTTTTTGCACTCCTGTAACTACGTCTTTGATGGTTGCCAACAAGTCATCTCCGGCTTTGACGAGGGTGCTGCCCATTTCGGTGACAAAGGAAATGGATTTACCGACGAGGCTGCCGCCTAAGCGCAGTTTATCGGCGATCGCATTAAATCCAAACACAGTAACGGAACCAACGCCTGCTTCGAGAATGATTTGATCGTTACCATTGCCGACAGAAACTGCATCGTTGCCAGTTCCCGGTTTGATGAAGTTATTGCCATCGCCTGCGTTGATGTTGTCATCACCAGCGCCGGTATAGATTTGGTCGTCGCCGCCACCTGCGGTGACGAAATCGTTGCCGCTACCTGTGACAACGCGGTTGTTGCCTTTGCCTGCAAAGACGCGGTTGTTGCCTTCTGAGGCATTGATGATGTCATTGCCTTCTTTGCCGTAGATGGTATCATCGTCGGGACTGCCGGTGATGATTTTATCGCCTTCGCTAGCAAAGATGGTGGTTGCTGCTTCTGAGGCATTGATGATGTCTTTGCCTGTGTCTGCAAAAAGTGTGCCACTGCCGTCGCCTATAATTAGGCTGTCATTATTTTGGAATTTAATTTCGCTAGCGGTTCTTTCTGGATTGAGACTGCTGGGTGAGCCGATCGACTTTGACAACTGAGCATCCAACCGTGATAAGTCACTGGATATTCCTAAGTCTGCTATTGCAGTATTGGGAAATAGGGGAGATGATGTATTCAACAAGTTATCGGAAACCATTGGGAACTCCTTTGATATTTACGTTTTGGTAGTATTTGAGCGCGTGTAAAACTACACCCTGAAGTCTGACTTGGGGAGCAATATTGATGCCATAATCTCGAAAAAAACCTGACGAGAATTGAGTCGATTTATTAGCAAATCAACAATAATGAACCTGGAATATTTTTGTCGGTAAGTTGACCGCAAAATTCTCGGCCCATAGCACAGACATCTTGCCTGTGAGTTGCCGAATGCAAGCTCGGAACGCCACAAGTGACAACCTGTCGGATACTTACCTGGATACGATACAAACCAGGGCAAACGCATCTAATTTGTAAGTTTTCCCGCAAGCGCATTGTTTAGCTTTCACAAGCGCTATCTGCGGGTCAAGCTATGTCAATGTCAGAAAGTAATGTCGATCGGTCGATCGCAACCAGCCTTCTCTCTGACACACTCGGATTATCTTCTCAGTCAAAAGACTGGAAGAATCACGTATCTGCAATTACGTTTAATTGTCTTGCCCCAATTAATCTAGACGATGTAGATTGTAAGCTTATTGCTAATAAAAGTCAACTAACTTGGAACAAATTTTTACTTGATGACTTACAACAATCTCTCAAAGCCTTGATAAATAAAGATTTTTAGGCTAAATTTTGCTATCAAATGTTCTCTTTAATAAGAAAAATTATTTAAATTTGATTAATAAAATTAGCTGCTTGACAAGTTGGGCTTATGATTCTTGTCGCAAGTAACTAATACCATTTTCATAAAGTCCTACTACAGATGTAGTTCTTAGCCCCCCCCTTGGTAAGGGGGGGGTTGGGGGGGGTAGATATGTAGCGCTACTTTATGAAATTGGTATAAGGAACTTAGCGATGGTTCATGCTGCGATTTACGATGCGGCAAATGCTGTTTCTAAAACTCAAAAAGTATACAAAGTTGCAGTACAAGCACCCGCCGGTGCCTCAGCCCAAGCAGCAGCAGTAGCACACCGCGTGTTAGCAAATTTGTACCCAAAACAAACAGCAACTTTAGATGCGGCAAAAACAGCATCTTTGGCGGCAATAGCTGAAGGGAAATCAAAAACAGACGGCGTGCAATTGGGAGAATTTGTGAGGAATTTGGGCAAGTACGTTGTGGAGAAGTTTTAGTTATGTAGGGTGCGCGGAAGCGCACCTTACTGATAATGACTAATATTAGTTTGACGGGTTAACTTCCAATACTCCGCTAGGAGCAAATACCACTGTCAACTTGGCGAATGGTGTTGCACTGCTCCTAGTAGTTTCGGCAGACTTCAGCAGATTTGGCAGGGGAGTTTCTTGGGTGAAATCCTTGGCAGGCTGGTTGAGTGGCTCGAAATTGGCGATCGCCCCGTCTTGACTTGCACTGACTCGATAGACTAGATTTTGAGTGAACGTGGGGCTAGTTTTCCAAGTCTGATTTATGCGATCGTACACTTTGAGAGCTAACTCATCTAGTTTAGTGCGATCGGTAATTTCTGCTGTTTTCTTTGTATCCACCGCCGGAACTTCTGGCTTAGATGCGGATACAGGTAAACCTGGGACAGGCTGATCCTTCAGAATACTTACACTAGCGAGTTCAGAAGACTGATTAGCGACAGTGGTAACATCTTTTGCTGGTGTGTCAGCAGGATTTTTTCCCTCAATTGTCAAAGACTTGATGTGAGAACCAAGAAACTTTTTTTCTTGACTAACGCGCCACATTGCAATGGGATAAGTCACAAAGAAAAGAGTCAAAACTCCAACGCCAACCCAAACTATTTTGTGCATCTCCCTGGCTGGGAGTGGCTTATTTTTCGTTTCCATCATCAAACCTCACATTAATTAAGTTAACGGCAAATAGGGGAATAGAGGATGCCAGGACATAGCTGTCGCAGCAACTAACAAAGAAAACATCCAGAAAAATATGGTGTGGCTTTTAATGTTCTTATTTTTCCAAAGAGTGTGGAGAATTGGCCAACTGACAAGCCAGCCCACAAGCAACATCGTTTCTTTACCGGTGTAACTGCCGATGTTGCCCCACAATTCATCATTAGTCTTGCTTCCCGGAATCCAACTACCGAGATTCCAAAGCCATTCGTTTGTAGCTTTGGATGTGTCCCCTAAATGGTGACTCACCATCATCGTAAAACAACCAATTGCAGCACTAATTATTGCTGCTGCTGCGGGGCCGGAAACGTTAGGGGCTGTTTCTGCTCCTTCAGATAAACCGTTGGGAAATTGTTTTAATTTGCTCCAGAATTTTCCGTAGAAAGGTTCATTATCCGCATGATTTTGGCGGGATAATTGTCTGGTCATTGGAAAAATCTCCTATTACTATGGGTATGGTGCGTCGCTGCCAGATTTTAGTCACAGGCAAGTAGATTATTGAAGGCGACGCATCCTACAGTATCTACAAGACCTGGCATTATGTAATAACGGATGTTGAGTGTTCTGGATATAACTAAAGAGCTTGAATTTTAGCAACACCAAGCCCGCTCACCATGCCGCCCATTGCAAAAAACATGATTGCCATCAAAGCTACGCAGGTTGCGGTTAAAACTGGGCGGTTTTGCTTGTCTAAAATTGAGTCGCCATAGTTCCAAAAAATCCACGCACAAGCTACTGCTAAAGGCAAGGTAAACAGCACGCTAAATTCGTGATATTCCATCAAAACGTACTGCACTAAAGGCGAGTTTTCTTTCAGCAAAGCGCGAGCTCCGCCGAAATCTATGCCTGCCCTGTACCGCATATAAGCCCAGTTACCAGTAGCGATGGCCAAAAAACTCAAAAGGCTTGACCAAAAAGCTAACGTGCGCATTTGCGGCAGGATTTTTCCAGAGCCCCGCAGCAAGGGAAAAGCTAAATGTCCCGTGTAAACCATCACTACCATTGCCAACATTGCACCCATGCCGTGAATGGTTCCCATCAACCGCTGCCAATGACTCGGATGCAGCAGGTTAACTAAAGGTAAAAACATAAACATCCCGGCGGATAAAAAGCTCAGTCCGTAGATGGTAACTTGAGCGATATCTAGTTGTCTGGGAAATTCTGATGTAACTAAATCGGTAGTTGAGTCTGGTGTTGAGTGTTGTACCACTGGCAAAGCTCCTGATGTGTGGATGGTTCTGGAAGTTATTTGAGAATAGTTGCATTAGTGTTTTGAGTTTCTTGAGAATATAGGCAGCGCGGGAAGAGCCGATCGCACATTCGCCCGATCGACAACCGCAAAAATACGGCTCAAACCAAATCTACTAGCAATAAGATCTGGCTTTTGAGTTAGAAAACACCGAAAACTCTTGCTTTTACTAGACTAGGTGGCAATTTCACCGCTTTTTTGAGCTAGAACTTAATGCAACTAATTATCAATAGTTTAGGATAAAACCAATGATGGGCTTTCAGTTTTTTCTTTATATTTTCTTAATATTTTTGTATAAACCTGACATTTGCTGGATTTTACTGTTGAGCAAAACGCAGCTTATTGAAAATACTTATCAAAAATCTCAAAATCTACTGAATTTTTTTGAGATCAGTCTTCCGAGGGGGAGTATCCGATTGGGATGCGTGAATTATTCAATCTAAAATCCAAAATCTCAAATCTCAAATCTCAAATCCCCCCATAGGGGATTGTAAAGTTTTGTAAAAGATAGTTGACTAAAGGGTTAGGAGTTCTCGCGTTTAGGATACATCAATGCACATACCTGATGGCTTTCTTTCACCGCCCGTAGCCGTAGCTACCGGCATAGCAAGTGCAGCAGTAATTGCAGTTGCCCTAAATCGAACGCGCGAAAGTCTTGGGCTGCGACAAGCCCCAATCATGGGTTTAACCACAGCTTTCGTGTTTGCAGCCCAGATGATTAACTTTCCCGTAGCAGGCGGCACCAGCGGGCACTTGTTAGGAGGCGCGCTAGCATCTGTGGTTTTGGGGAGCCCTTGGGCGGCAACTCTGGCGATGAGCACGGTTTTTATAATTCAGAGCGTCTTGTTTGCCGATGGGGGCATCACCGCCCTGGGAGCCAATATTTTTAATATGGGGCTAGTCGGAATTTGGGTGGGCTGGTGGCTGTTGCAGCCATTGCAGCAACTGTTAGGAGGTTCCAGAAATCGTTTGCCGCTAGCTGCGGGGATGGCAGCCGGACTCAGCGTTGTTGCTGCTGCGATTTGTGTGGCGATCGAATTGGCAATTTCTGGAACAGTAGCACTTAATATCGCATTGCCAGCAATGGTAGGTGTTCATATTTTAATCGGCATTGGCGAAGGGCTAATTACAGGCGGTGTTTTAACTTATCTGGTGAAAGTGCGGCCCGATTTGTTACCAGGAGAACAGCCAAGATTGCAGAAATGGCTAGTGCCAGTAATTGGAGTTTTATTAATTAGTGGCGTGCTGTCTTTGTTTGCTTCAAGTTGGCCTGATGGGTTAGAAGCTGTAGCAGAACAATATGGTTTTAAAGATAAAGAAGCTGTGGCGATTGAAAATCCAACTCCTTTTGCAGATTACGGTGTTAAAGGATTAGAAGAACAGCCGATAGGTACTAGCATTGCTGGACTTTTAGGCTCGGCGGTGAGTTTCGGCGCGGCTTTTGGGATTGCTCAGTTGGTAAAACCTAAAGATGCTTAAATTCTCCATACCTTTTCGATTGCGACTGTCTCTCACAATTGTGATTGGGATTGGTTTTATGAAGACAGGTGCTTGGCTGTGGCTGGGCATCTATGGGGCGATCGCACTTGTGTGGTCATTGTGGCTGAGAGCGCCGCTGCGAACCCTAGTACAACTGTTAGGAGCAGAATTAATTTTCCTGTCCTTATTAGTGCTGCCGCAAGGTTGGGAACGGGCCAGTTTTTTGTTGATACGTTCCCTAATTTGTCTGCTAATTATGAACAGTTTTCTGCTAACTTTGCCGCCGCACAGTTTCGGAATAGCCCTCAAAGGATTGCCGCTACCAGCAGGCTTACAAGAGATTGTGCTGTTAGCGGGACAATACTTAGAAATCTTGCTAGCCGAAGTCAGCCGCATGAAAAGATCAGCTCAACTAAGAGGCTTATCGGGTACGGGTGGATGGCTGCGCTACGCTAGTGCTTCGATGATCGGAGCGCTTTATTTGCGAAGTCTCGATCGGGCGGAGAGAGTACACGCAGCCATGCTAATTCGTGGCTATCAAGGAAGTTTGCCAACCGACTCAAAATCAACACCAAAAGAGCGAATCTGGCTGACAGTAACAATTTTAACCGCAGCCGGATTAACAATAGCGTCTTACGCTAATTGGTAACTTTTTGCAGAATCCCTTCCCCTTTCCTCTCTGCGCTCTCTGCGCTCTCTGCGGTGAAAAACTCTTAATCCTAAAATCGAGGCAAATAAAAATTGACTAATCTCAAAGTGATACCAACCATCGAAGTAGAAAAATTAGTATTCGGATATCCCGAACAAAAACCAATATTACGGGGAATTTCTTTTACCTTGCAACCCGGAGAAAGAGTTGCTTTACTAGGTTTAACCGGTGCTGGAAAAAGCACTTTGCTAGAAAACTTAATTGGCTTAAAAATACCTCAAGCCGGCGAGATTAGAGTGCAGGGAAAAAAGTTGGAACAGGGGAATTTATCGCAAGTAAGGAGGCAGATTGGATTTTGCTTTCAAGATGCAAATGACCAGCTATTTATGCCGACTATTTTAGAGGATGTAATGTTCGGGCCGCGCAATTATGGGATGCCACTGGGAGTNNGCGCGCGATCGAGCTTTGTCTCTTTTAGCAGAATTTGGTTTAGTCGAATTTGCCAACCGTTCGGCGCACGAACTTTCTGGGGGTCAGAGAAGGTTAGCAGCATTAGCGGCAATTTTAGCATTAGAGCCGGCAATTTTGATTTTGGATGAGCCGACAAGTGGACTAGATCCTTCGTGGCGCAGGCATTTGGCTAAGGTTTTGTCGCAATTGCCGATCGAGGTAATTTTGCTCGCCTCCCACGACTTGAATTGGATTGGGAAAACGACTCAAAGGGCGTTAATTTTGTCTGAGGGTGAGATTCGGGTAGATGAGCAAACTCAAGAATTGCTGAAAGATCGATCGACTCTTGAATATTACAATTTGCCGCCAGATTGGTAATGAGTTATTAGTGATTAGTCAGTAGGAGCAAGTAAAAAACATTAATCCCTGTATTCTTAGCCCGTGGAGGCGGGATTTGTTTGTGTAGTCGCGACTGACAGTCGCCTGTAATTAGAACTCGAATTGGCGATGGGCTTGATTTAAAAAAGTAATAATCAGAGCATCTGCTAAGCTGTAGAAATTAGTGCTGTCTGAGACTTCTAAAATTTCATAGATGATTGTTTTGAGTTGTTTACGCATTTGGTGTTCTCCTGGGTGATGGCCGATTAATGATTACTGCTTAGTCTAGTTTAAGAAATTTAATTAAAAAAAGTAAGGTTTGGAGTTAAGCTGGGAAGAACTGCCAACTATTACTGGATTTGCAGGCAAAAATCATGAAGGTAGCCGTATTCAGTACCAAATCCTACGATCGCACATTTCTGGAAGCAGCGAATGTCGATCGCACACAGGACTTGGTTTTTTTAGAACCGCGTCTGAAGCTGGAAACCAGGGTTTTGGCTGCTGGATTGACCGCCGTCTGCGTCTTCGTCAACGATCGGCTAGACGCGAAAACACTGTTGGCGATCGCCCAAAACGGCATTCGCTGACTATGAGAACCGCCGGATTCAATCACGTCGATTTAGCAGCAGCGAGGGATTTAGATCTAACTCTGCTGCGAATTCCGGCTGATTCTCCTTTAGTCTGCTAAATTAGTCCGGGAAGTGTGGAGGGTCTGCTAATTTCGGGAGAATTAGACGGGGAGCAATTCCCAGACTGTCTATCATATTAAATACCCTAGCTACAGCTATGGGGGTTTAAACTCAAAACTCAGGCCCTCAAAACTGAAAAACCAAAACTATTAAGAGTGAGGAAGGATCAATGACACAGGCCAACTTTTCTGACGAAACAGAAACAATAACTGAAATCACCAAAATAGATATGGTGACTGACAAACCGGGGGTGATAACTACAGTGAGAACCACAGAGACACCGACAGACCAGTTCCAAGATATTAAAGACCAAGTTGTGACAATTCTGTCGGAACTGCCGACCTATGTATCGAATTTTTTGGCAGAATATCAAAAGCCGATCGTAACTGTTGGTTTAATCCTGGCTGGCGGCATTACTATTAAGGTGACGCTGGGGGTGCTCGATGCCCTTAACGATGTACCTTTGGCAGCCCCAATTTTTGAGTTGATCGGCATTGGATATACTGGCTGGTTTGTTTACCGTTATATGCTGAAAGCTTCTAATCGCCAAGAGTTATTGGCGGAAATAGAATCTTTAAAAGAACAAGTTGTGGGCAAAGATTCTTAGAAGAAGGAAGTTCGGCAACGGATTTTAACAGGGATACACGGATGAATTTAACTGTGTTTCCTTTGGTCTTCCGCTATCTCAGGACTCAAGCCAAAAAATGCTTCGAGCCGCTATTGGTAGTGGTAAGGTGCGCATTGCGCACCCTACGGATACTCTTAGTAAGGTGCGCATTGC
>DMYK01000062.1:1429-3403 GCA_003483675.1 Microcoleaceae cyanobacterium UBA11344 | reverse complement strand
CTCTTAATTTTGATGACAAACTTGTTGCAAAGTGGCGGTAAAGTCGGGGTAGGAAATGGCGGCGGCTTCGGCGCGGTGAATGGTGGTTGTGCCGATCGCATTGAGGGCTGCGATCGCTAAACTCATAGCTATTCTGTGGTCAGTGTAGCTGTCAACATCAGTGCCGGTTAAAGGAGTTCCTCCGGTAATTTCCAAACCGTCGGGTAACTCGGTAATTTGGGCTCCCATGCGGTTGAGTTCCGCAGCAGTCACAGCTAGTCGATCGCTCTCTTTGACTCGTAACTCAGCCGCATCTCGAATTATGGTAGTACCGATCGCGAATGTCGCAGCTACTGCCAAAATCGGGATTTCGTCAATCAGTCGGGGAATTAAGTCGCCAGCAATGGTGCATCCCCGCAACTGGGCGGAATTCCTGACTAAAATATCGGCGACTGGTTCCCCAGCAGCCAGTCGCTGATTTTGTAGTTGAATGTCGGCGCCCATCATTTCCAAAGCTTCCAAAATGCCTGTACGAGTTGGGTTGACACCGACGTTTTCCACTACTAACTCGGAACCAGGGACGATCGCAGCGGCGACTAACCAAAACGCTGCGGAACTGATATCTCCTGGTACGATGACATTCTGCCCTTGCAGTTGGGCCGGGCCGGTAACTGTGACGCTGCAAGTTTCGGGATCGACGGTCAATTGGGCTCCAAAGGCTCGCAGCATCCGTTCGCTGTGATCCCGCGACAGAGCGGGTTCTGTAACTGTAGTTTCTCCCTGGGCCATCAAGCCGGCCAGCAGAATGCAAGATTTAACTTGAGCTGAGGCGATCGGAGAATGGTAGTGAATCCCTTTTAACTGCTGTCCAAGTACGGCTAAAGGTGCTAAAGAATTAGCCCGCCGCCCCCAAATTTGCGCTCCCATTTGTTGCAGGGGTTTAATGACACGGGACATGGGGCGCGATCGCAGGGAACTGTCCCCCGTTACCGCAAAAAAACGCCCCGGATGAGAGGCTAAAATCCCCAACATCAGCCGCATCGTTGTGCCGGAATTACCCGCGTCCAAGACTTCGATAGGCTCCTCTAACTGGCCAATTCCGACACCTCGGACTGTGACCCGTTCGGCGTTGAGTGAGGAAATTTGGGCTCCCATCAGGGAGAAACATTTAGCGGTGCTGCGGGGGTCTTCTCCCAAGAGCAGTCCTTCAATGGTGGTTTCACCGCTGGCGATCGCGCCTAACATCAAAGCTCGGTGAGAAATCGACTTGTCGCCGGGAACGCGAATCCTCCCAGTCAGGGACAAACCCGAGGCTGGTTTTTGAATTGTTAAAGTTTGACTTTCGCCGATTTGGGTAGTAGTGATGATGGCAGCTTGCATTGAGATAAACTGGGATGAGATGGCGTTAGTTATCCTACCGTTTTCTCAGTCCCAAGTCAGTGGTTTTGTGCGATCGACCAGCTTTTGACTTTTGACCGAAAGCATCCAGGGTACAAGGCCCGGATTCATTCCTTCGCAGACTCAGGACGGGTAAATTCTTCAATTCTTTAATCTAAAATCTCAAATCTCAAATCGATTGACTCACGATCGAACAATTGAAGATTGTCGATCGCCCATGTTAGATTTTTGATAATCGTCCACAACAAATCATACATTTTTTATTATGCTAACGCATCACCGAAAGCCTGTAAGTCTATCGCTGGTATCCACAGATTTACCCATGTGGTCAGTGGTTGAAACCGCTGGTACACTGTATCAAAAAGACCGCGATCGCTTTCACTTGCTATTGCACGAACCAGCAATTTTAGATCGCGAATTTCCCGATGAATCTGACGAGCAAGTGGCCATATTGCCAACTGCTACAAAACCCAGGTTATTGTGGCTAGAAGTTTCGCCATATCGAGTAGTGATGACCATGCAAGGAAACGGCAAATACAGTTACCGCCACGGATGGGAGCGAGGAATGTACGGTCTGAGTCGTTATTGGCTTCAGGG
>DMYK01000062.1:0-1286 GCA_003483675.1 Microcoleaceae cyanobacterium UBA11344 | reverse complement strand
AATTCATCATTAAATTTGGGCATTGGGCATTGGGGCTTGGACTTGAGCATTGGTTGCTGGTTATTTGTTATCGGTTATTGGTAGACCCTCACAAATAACAAATAACAAATAACCACTGACTAATGACTATCGATCGCTCTTACAATAATTAATCAGTTTCTCAGTCAAAGCATCTTGATTTGCTGCGGCTTGATTAGCCTGCTGTCCAGCTTTGACAAGATCAGTCTGAGCTTTTCGGATTTGCTCTCGACCTTCTATACTTATAGAAGCCAGATTTCCTGCCTCAAGAGCTTTGCCTATTTCTCCAATTGCTTGACCCAGATCGCGGAACGATTTAACCGACTGACTCTGAAATTCTTTGAGGTTTGTATCTGTGATTCGCAGAGACTCCAATTGTTGCGCTGTCTGGTTTAAGTTTTTAGCTAAGTTTTTTGTAGTTCCAACATCATTGTTATTTTTCTGAGTATCAATGAGAGCATTCCCTCTGGTAACAATTTCAGTAAATTTAGTACACTGGACAACTGGGCTATCGGCGCAACTTACTGTCAGCAGACAACAAGCAAAAAATATGATAACGATGACAATTTGTTTGCGAAAAAAGTACATGAATCCTCACTACGTCCCTATTTAGGAACTATGGTCAAAAATAGCAATAACCTACAGAAAGGCAGCATTTGGGGATATCTTACCCTACTTTTGCCTATTTCCTTGACGGCGGTTGCCAGTTTTGAGTCGGGAATGATGTTTTGGGCGATCGTAGCCACAGCGGGTCTGGGCTGGGTTTACAAACTCTATCAGCAGCAGCAAAAAAATCAACTCGCTCATTTAGACTCGGTTTTCTACCGATTAATTAAGGAAAATAAAGGACGAGTGACGGCTTTGGATTTAGCCATGAATGCGAAACTCCCCGGTTCAAAAGTTCAAGAGTATCTAGACAAACGAGCCTCGGAGTTTGCAGCGGATTTTGAAGTGACTGAACAAGGCGGAATCTTGTATTATTTTCAAGTGGCTCCAACTGTCAATCAAAGCGAAACACCTGCGGTGAAAATAGCTGTTAAAGAGCCAGAAATAACGCGGGAAAAAACACCAGAGAAAAGTCCAGAATTATTTCCTATAGCCCCAAAAGTCGCTGCAAATCCGAAAATTTCTTTTACGCAGACGGAACTATCTCGTAGATTCAAGGTTCATGCTAGCACTATTGGTAAGTGGAAAGTTAAGCCGGAGTTTGCCGAGTGGAGTCGCGAAAAAGACCCGGAGGCGATCGCCTGGGAATATTCTACAGAAAA
>DMYK01000594.1:1792-5372 GCA_003483675.1 Microcoleaceae cyanobacterium UBA11344 | reverse complement strand
AGCGCAAAGAAGCGGTCTTTTTTTATGCGCTAAAAATCGCCGATACATCCCCAGACGAGGCATTTGTCAAGGGGAATTTTAGTTTGGCGGCGATCGATTTGCTCGACTGTGGCTGCTTCTACTTCGCCGTTGGGGTAGAGAATGTGAACAATTTTGCCACTTAGGAATGCCAGGGGATTTTCTTGACAATTGTCTGTGTTTCTGATCGGGAAGTTAAAGTTTTTCATAGTTGAGCGCTGCGCCTCTAATCGGTTAAAAACTGGACATTGGTTGACAAAAGGCATTTTATTTGTAACGGTTCGACCTGTTCTACATTATCTGCTAGTCCCGCAAGTTTTGCTGTGATGAGAGGAAGGTCTATTTGTGATAAAACTCAACAAATCAAGTGATAAAAGTCACATCAACCGGGGTGAGGGCGATCGCCCATCATGGGATTTGAGATTTAAGATTTGAGATTTTTGATTGCTCCCACGGGCGCGATGCGGGGGCTTGTGATTGCGTAAGTGCTAATCTGGTACTGTCACTCGATCGGTACAGATTAAAAACCTTGGCTAAACAGCGACTAGACACTTTATTGGTAAACCTAGATTTGTGTACTTCCCGACAACAAGCTCAAGCTTTGATTCGGACTGGGAAAGTCACAGTCAACCAGCAGCTAGTTGACAAACCGGGCACTGAGATTGACATTGCAGCCCAAATTCAAATTAAAGAGCGATCGCGCTACGTTTCTAGAGGCGGCGACAAATTAGCCAAAGCATTAGAAGTTTTTGCCATTTCCATTACAGATAGAATTTGTCTCGACGGCGGCATTTCCACAGGCGGTTTTACCGACTGTTTGCTGCAAGCTGGCGCAGCCAAAGTCTATGGGATAGATGTTGGCTATGGTCAAGCTGATTGGGGCTTGAGGAACGATCCGAGGGTAATTTTGAAAGAACGCACCAATTTGCGGTACATGACGGCTACAGAGCTCTATGGCGACTCTCAGCGAGCAGATTTGGCGGTAGTAGATGTGTCGTTTATTTCCCTGGATAAGATTTTACCGGCGCTGTGGGAGTTGTTGGCGCCACCGCGAGAAGCGGTGTTGCTGGTAAAGCCGCAGTTTGAGGTTGGGCGCGATCGCGTCGGGAAAAAAGGCGTAGTGCGAGACTCAGCCACCCAAGCTGATGCGATTTTCCAGGTGTGGAAAGCAGCCATTGCTTTAGGATGGGAAGAACGGGGCTTAACTTGGTCGCCTTTACTTGGCCCGGCTGGCAATATCGAGTATCTTTTATGGTTGGGGAGCGATCGACAACAGCAGTCGGAGCAAAATCCTGTCGAAGAGAGTGTGATGAAAGAACGGATCGCACAAGTCACACAGGCGGCTAGGCGGGAACTGATCAATCCTGCTTCTCACCTTTCAGTTAGTGAATAATATGCAGCAGTCATTCAAACAAGTTCGTTCGCTTTTATTGTACCTGTTAGGTGGCATCGGCTATGTAGCTAGTGCAGCGATGATTGTGGGCATTTCAGTCCTGATCAAATTTGTCGCCCTGATGTTGGCCGACAAAATATTATATACAATTTTAATTCTGGGCGATTTGTTGAGAGGAATCGAAATTATTGAATTATTAAATATCTTAGTCTTTGCTTTTATCGGCATGGGATTTGGTTTGGCTACCAGACTTTTAAAGCCTCAATACGGTCGCCAAGTTAGTGCGTTTTTGTTAATAGCGATCGTTCCCTTGGTTTTTATGAGTACGCCGATTATTAGATATAATCATTGGCTGGAAACAGTAGAAGAATTGGACAAATTATCGCCGGCTGAAACTACAACATTAACTAACTCTTTTTTGAAAAAACAGGTAGGAATGCAGGGTTTTATTGGTTATTATTTCTATACCGGTCAGTTTCCGGTGATTCCTGCGAATCAATCTGAGATGAAAGATCTCGATCGCTTTGAAAAAAAAGTTAACTCCAGATTTGTGCAGTTAACAGGGCTAGCTCCGACTATTGTTACTTGGTCGATGCTAATTTGTTTTTGGCTGATTAGAATATTTTACTTTTCTATTGCTGTAATTGCGACGATCGTTCATTTTAGACAGGGTATTGCGATCGCTAGAAGATAATACTGCGATTGGCGATTGGCGATTGGCGATTAAAGAATTGGGAATCATCTCGTTTCCGGTTGTATCGGAATGATTGAACCGCAGAGGACGCAGAGGGCGCAGAGTCAGAGAAGAGAGAGAAATAATTCCGATGTTAACGGATTTGATATAACTTGTCCTCGTTGCACTTTTGATGCTCTTTCAGTAGATCATTCCGGCGCAGTCGGAATTGAGATCACTGATGACTTTTGAATTCTTGCTGTAGGCTATCGATAATTGTATCACGTTCTATGGTGCCGAGAATTTCTTGAATTACCGTATCTTGTCCCAGGGGGCCCCAAGTGCAGCCTTTTTCTAAATAAACNNGTTCCATAAGCTGCTAAACTAGCCTGAGTAACTGCAACTCCTGCAAAAGTAGAAAAGCCCATTTGGGGAGCAGCAATGGCTGCACTTTTGCCGAATCCTAAGAGAAAACTGCTACCCAATTCTCCCAAAAGTACGCCTCCAGCACTAGAGAAAATAGTTTTCCAAAGTTTCCCNNGCTTCGTAACCAGTCATGGGTAAACCGTAAAGTCTGGATAAAGAGCGAATTAAGGCTAAATCGGCGACAGTTGCTCCCATGACGTCGAGGAAAGCAATGGGATTTAAGCCAACAGCTAGAGCTTTATATTTCGCAAATTGCCAGATTAAATCTTCGGCTTCTGTTTGTCGCAATTTGAGAATTTGATGGGCTATATTTGCTTCAGCATCTCTAGCTTCCATTAAAGCATTGAGAGCTAGGAGCGATCGACCTTCTCGGTTAAGAATCGTCAAAATTTTCTGTTTGAGCTCGTCTACCTGCGGTGGTGGCGACTCCCATTCGTGAGTAATTCTGCCATCGGGCCATTCAATTCGTACCTGCATCGGTGCCGGTTCCGCAGCTATCATCACTATTTCTAAAGATTTGGCATTTTTAGGAGCGGATTTTGTAGGCGATTTTGTAGCAGATTTAGGTGAGGGATTGTTTGGGGACAAATTTTCGCTATCTGATTTATCTGTCACCGCATCGGCTGCTAACTTTTCGGCATTTCCCAGGGCTTGCAAACTTTTGTAAATAGCTTTTCTGTCTAATTCTGGATAGAGGTCAATTTTATTAAAAACTAAAATCAGCGGTTTTTGAGCTGTTTGTAATTCGCACAGTGCTTGATATTCAGTGCGGGTGATATCGCCGGCAACCACAAACAAAATTAAGTCTGCTTGACGAGTTACTTGTTTCGCCATTTCCCCGCGCACTTCGCCGCCAACTTCATCAATTCCGGGTGTATCAATTAATTCGACTTGCACTGCGGATGACTCCCCGTTATTCAGGGATAAAGGCACTGGCCAGCGCACGGAACGCGGCCATTGGGTAACGCCATTGAGAGGGCCTGTTTGCAGAATTTTTTGACCTAAAAGTGCATTTAATACTGCTGATTTGCCGCGACTAACTAAGCCGAAAGTAGCGATGCGAATGACGC
>DMYK01000594.1:1068-1736 GCA_003483675.1 Microcoleaceae cyanobacterium UBA11344 | reverse complement strand
TTCGAGTCTTTTTTGATTTGGCGTAGGTGAGAATAGCGCGCCAGGGCGAGGCGCAAACTGGCGCGGGCGAGGGATAAGCGATTTTCTTGAATGGAATTGTCAGCCATTGGAGAAGTTCGGCAGCGGATTGTGTAACGGATTTAACGGATGGATGTTTGAGGCGAGAGGCTACTCGCAACTTGGTTGATGAAAGATTGCAAGAAGGAAATTTGTTGGTTTTGCTTAAATACTGCTTGCAAAGTTTTGGTCAATTGGTCAATATTTAAACTGCCATTGACAGTGTTTTCCAGTTCTCGACTTTGGAAATATTCAATTAAACTTAGTCCAGCGATTCTGGTAAAATAGGCTGCACTAATTCCCTGAACTGCGCCTCCGGCGACAAAGGTGACGGCATTAGTTTTGAGAAGTCCAGTAATAGTTTGAGTTGAGAGTTCTACTAATCCCAATTTGAACATTTGGCTTGCCAAAGTTGCCGCTACTGCCTTAGCTTGGTCTAAGGAAAACTTTTGCTGGTAAATAGCGCCGAGGTCGATTACAAGTTGGGTGCTGATGGCCGTTGTTGCGAGCAAGTCTAAGGCGGGAACGGGATTAGCAAAGACGGCGGCGGCTGCGATGTACTGATATTGTTCGATAATGGGAAAAGCTCGATCGCCTCTAACTCCATTTAA
>DMYK01000594.1:0-989 GCA_003483675.1 Microcoleaceae cyanobacterium UBA11344 | reverse complement strand
GGCTGAATTTGAGAGACTTGATTTTCCATCCGTTCTTGAAAAGTGCCGTCCGGTTGGTGCTGCCGCACTTTAATCGAATTGGGGGAAGCTGCGATCGCAATTATATCTTCTGTACCCAGTATTCCTTGCATTCTTTGCTGCAAAGAATGCAAAATTTGCGACTGCTGAGTCGGTAAATATTGGTCTTGTTTGTTCCACACTAACAGCAAGCGCTGACCGGCGGAGGCTAGCTGAGATAATGTTTTAAATTCTGAATCCGTGATGTCGCCCGCTGTTACAAACAGCACTAAATCATCGCTGATTTTGGCATCAGCATTCGTCGTATTAATAAATAGCGGGGCTGTTTCTTGAAAATTCAGTTTTTGTGAGTGTTGGGATGTCCAATTAGAATTTAAAACTTGAATTAAGGCAGTTTTGCCTACAGCTTTGCCGCCAGTGATGCTAATCCGCAAATCTTGTCGGTCTAATTCGGCGGTTAGTCGATCGAGCTGTGCTTTTAGATGAGCAGGAGCTGGGGAGTTTTGAGCTTCTGAGGCTAGCAAATTAATTGCAGCTTCTGAAGTCGCGATCGCCCTTTCGGCTGCTTCCCGACTTGCCAGGGGTTGCGGGAGTGCGAGTTCAAGTTTGGGCGATTGCCGCTGCCACCACCAGTATCCCGCACTAGCTGCCACCAAGCCGATGAGTGCCGTTTCGCCCATTTCTGAGCCAGAGTGCTGTAGACTTTCCAACAGCCACAGTGCTGTTGAAAGTCCTATTCCGCCAATTAAAACCGGTCGCCGCAAGTTAAGTGTCATTTTCCTTTCCTGTGGGTATTCTCGCCAAGCTTAACCTTACCGGGCTTGGCATCCTCCCTAGGTTCCATCGTACCTCTGCGGCATCAAAACTGACCGCAAGTATTTAATTTTTACACTATCTATAGTAGTAAGGTGCGCAGTGCGCACCCTACAAGTGGTAAGGTGCGCAGTGCTACAAGTGGTAAGGTGCGCAGT
>DMYK01000292.1:13026-20865 GCA_003483675.1 Microcoleaceae cyanobacterium UBA11344 | reverse complement strand
AAAAATTAGCGGAACGGTGGCGAGTAAAGCAAACCGCCATCTTTCCAGAGTTTGTTTTGACCCCGGTCTAACTTTAGTGTACTTTTGGGGCCCAGATTACGATCGTACATTTCGCCGTAATTTCCCACTTTTTTAACAATGCGAACGGCGTAATCATTCGGGAGTCCCAAACCTTTACCCAAATCTCCTTCTTTTCCTAGCAAACGTTTGATGTTCGGGTCTGTACTGCTGGCTACAATTTGGTCTACATTTGTCGAATTAATGCCCAAATCTTCAGCTTCAATCGCTGCGAAAATAATCCACCTCACCGCGTCCGACCATTTAGCATCGCCGCTTTTCACCGCTGGGGCTAAAGGTTCTTTTGACATCACTTCTGGCAAAATGACATTGTTTGCGGAATTCGGCAGGGTTGTGCGCTTGGATACGAGTTGCGATCGATCGGCCGTAACTCCCTGACAGCGACCTTCTTGATAGGTAGCAAAGGTAGCATTCACATCTTCAAACACGACGGGAGTGTATTTAACTCCTAATTTTCGCATTTGGTCGGATAAGTTTTGTTCGGTACTCGTACCTGTTTGTACGCAAATAGATTTACCTGCAAAATCTTTTAAACTTTTAATACCGCTGTCTTTTTTGACCATGATGCTTTGAGAGTCATAAAAAATCACAGGGGCAAATTCTAGTCCGGTGGTACTGTCGCGACTTACGGTGTAGGTAGTATTGCGACTGAGAATGTCGATTTCCCCGGCTTGCAAAACTGTAAATCTTTCTTTCGCGTTGAGATTTCGGTATTCGACTTTTTCGGGATCGTCAAATATTGCTGCCGCGATCGCCCTGCAAACATCCACATCCAATCCTGAGTATTTGCCCTTTTCATCTACAAAGCTAAAACCCGGTAGTTGGCCACTAACGCCACAAATTAGTTTCCCACGACTCACAATTGTATCTATCCGACTTGGGCCTTGTTGCGATTTGCCTTCGGTAGCAGTTGTTTGTCCTGTTTGTCCTGTTTGTGCCGATCGATCCCTACAAGCTGTCGGTGCGACCATTAACATAGTTGCCAGCAACAGAAATCCCCATTTACGCATAAATTTTAGTAGAACGCTTCCCTGACAATCCTACCTTGTCGCTGACTTGAACTGTGGCGATCGCGCCTCACAACAGATTCCAGCTTCAGAATCGGCATTTTGTGCCCGAATCTACACCACGACCGCCCCATCGGCAACCCGCTGGTTATTTTTTGCCCGTAAGGAGCGATCGATCTTCGGTGTAAAATTTATGCGATTTTGATGTAATAGGCTCACAATAGCTCTGGCGCTAGGCGCTGCTCAGCTAAATCGCGGATTAAGGCAAGCCGAGACTGGATGTACTCGTCCAACAAATCTGCTTCTTTGCCATTGAGCGTAGAGTTCATTTTCAACTGTTTCAGCAACCACTGTGCCAGGGTGGCATCATCCAAAGTCACTAGGAGAGTGGCTTGACTGGTTTCAATTAATGACCAGAGCTGACGTAACATAACTGGAGTCATAGAATCTCCTTGAGAGTGAATACCCATTTAAGGGGCGGGCTAGGCTCGTGGCTTCGACTTCCCACGCACCAGTCTTCGTGTTTTGAGCAGACAGACGCAAAGCAGCCTCAGAGCCATCGGCTTAATGATTATTTTATATTTCACACGATAACTCAATAGTAGTGCCAAAAGCTAGAACACACAAGATGTTATAATAGTTCCCAATCTCGTCACATAGAGATAAATATCTTGATAAAAAATTAAAAATCTTTACACAATATCGACAGTCGGGTTGCCTGTTGCTGTTTCAGAAGCGGGCAGGATGCCCACTCCACAAGAAATTTGATTGCTGGTGGAACACACCGGAGTGCCTGTTCCTGTTTCAGACCTCTCAAATCTCAAATCTCAAATCTCAAATCTCAAATCGCTTGACTAGCCGCGAACTGTTGAACCCTCGCCAGAATTATTTCTAATTCAACGATAGTTCTCACCACACTGGTTTGCTGATGTTATTGTTATTGTTGATCAAAGTTTTTTAAACATAAATTGTAAAATATATTTGGCTAAAATACAACTTTTTGATATTGATCCTGCATTCTACCTGAAAAAAAACAGTAGTGCTGCGCGGAAGCAAAGGCATACCACCAGGCACTTGCTTCGCTCCCGTTGCTGGGCCAGACGACGAAACTATCCCATTAAAATTACGGTATCGATGACGTGAATCACGCCGTTATCAGCTTCGATATCGGCAGCGACAACTGTAGCATTTTTTACTTCAAAACCATCAGAGCAATCAATTTTAATCGGCGAACCTTCCAGGGAAGTAACACAACCAAGTTTTGCCAAGTCAGCTTTCATAAACTTCCCGGAGACGACGTGAAACATCAGAATTCTCGACAGTTGGGGAACGTTCTGTACTAGAGTTGTGATAGTTCCCGGCGGCAATTTGGCGAATGCGTCGTCATTGGGTGCAAAGACAGTGAAAGGGCCCGGACTTTTGAGCGCGTCTACCAAATTAGCTACTTGCACGGCTGTTACCAGAGTTTGGAAGGAACCCGCACCTACGGCAATATCAACAATATCAGGCATTAAGTTTTACCTCATCTCGTAAATTTTCTCCATTAAGTATCGTAAACTGATTTGGTGATTTGGTGATTTGGTGATTTGTTAATTGCTGATACATCCTGTACGGGCCTAGGGCCTAGGGGCTAAGGCATGGTCGAACAAAACTATGATCACTATTCCGGGACATGATATTAATCAGCAATTTCCCAAACAAATAGGGGGCGCAGTGCGCCCCCTACTAATTAACTAACTAAATTGGCCAACAATTATTAGCCGCAAATCGGCACTTTAACTGCATGGCTTTTTTCCGATTCAACCTTGGGTAAATTCAGGTTCAAAACCCCATTTTTGTACTCAGCTTGTACGCTATCATTTTGAATGCGTGCCGGTAGGGGAATTACGCGGCGGAAGGAACCGTAGCGGAACTCAGAACGAGTCATGCCTCTTTCTTCAGTCTTAGTTTCCGATCGGCGTTCGCCACTAATAGAAACAGCTTCTGGCGTCACTTCTACGTCCAAATCCTTAGCTTCCAGACCCGGAATCTCTAACTTAAGGTGGATGGCATCAGGAGTTTCATCGATCTCGGCTGCCGGTACAAAAGCAATACCGTTAGAAGTGCGATCGATATGTGGTGTCAAGCTATCAAACCACCGATTCATTTCGCGCTGCAAGGAGTCCATTTCCCGCAAAGGTTCCCAACGAGTAAGTGCCATAACTAATCCTCGAATTTCTTGGCTTTCTATGTGGTTGAATCATGTTTGTATTCAACCAGTACCAATATATTCAAGATCCAGAAACTAGGAGATTCGGTTTTCTGTAACAGGAGTGATCGCATTTCCGAACATTCGCGATCGATACTGCTAAATCATCGCAGGTGCGGGGGTCAGGCTCCAACCCGAACCCAGCAATTTGAGATTTTAGATGCGATCGAGCATAGACGATCTCAAATCTCAAATCCCAGGTGGGTTAACCCCATCGTGAGTGCTGAAAAGAAGCATAGGTATCAAACAAAGCACCCACCAAACCAAAAGTCGTGCCAATCACCAACAATCCCTGGAGGGGACAGCCACTGCCAAAAGTAGCTAAGAACTGCAAAATCAGGTCTTCCCCAGAACGACCAACCCCTTGGAGAGCAGGCACCATACCGATCAACAAAAAGCTAGTCAACCCAGCGCCGATGAACAATAAGGGGGCGACAAAGCTCAACAGGCCAGCCAGCAGCACAGAGCGCAGAAAATTGGGAAAAATGCTCATAATCAGTAAATTCAGCTAAACTGCCGAAAGGCGTACAAGTCAACAAAACCTGTCCTTTTCCAAGATAGGTAGCGATCGCCCCCAGCGGCCAAATCTGTCAGAAATCTTAAATTTAATCAAAAAAACTTGTTTAAGATTTGTAGATAGATGGGATTTTTTCCAGTTGTCAAGTTCTTATACAGTCGCCATCCCCTTGAGTTCTAGCACTACACCTTCAAGCCTGAGTTTGTGGAGTCAGAGGTTGCTCGCAGCAATTTTATTGGGCGGCCAAGTCATGCTGCACTTACTCACCCACAAAATTAACCGCCGCAACACCCTCGACCAAATGGCAGCAGTCGGCCCAGAATCCCTGCTAATTGCTTTGCTAACTGCCGGTTTTGTCGGCATGGTATTTACCGTTCAGGTAGCAAGAGAGTTTATCAACCTGGGCGCCGGCAATGTCGTCGGCGGCGTTTTAGCCCTGTCTTTGACTCGCGAACTCGGCCCCGTTTTAACGGCTGTCATTGTCACCGGACGAGTAGGTTCGGCTTTTGCGGCGGAAATCGGCACAATGCAAGTCACAGAGCAGATAGATGCCCTGCTGATGCTCAGAACAGACCCGATCGACTATCTAGTAATTCCCCGCGTCATTGCTTGCTGCTTGATGCTACCAATTTTAACCATCTTGTCCCTAGTAACCGGCATCGCCGGCGGATTGCTGATTGCTACCACCATGTACGGCGTCTCTCAAACCGTATTTCTAGAATCAGTCCGCAATTTTCTGACTCTGTGGGATATTTGCAGCGCCATAATTAAGGCTTTTGTGTTCGGTGGTTTGATTGCTGTCATCGGCACTAGCTGGGGTTTAACCACCACTGGCGGGGCCAAGGGTGTCGGCCAATCGACTACAACTGCGGTGGTGACAGCTTTGCTAGCTATTTTTATCTTGAACTTTGTGATGACTTGGCTAATGTTTCAGGGGACAGGCAGTAGCGTACTCAAAGGCTTGTGATTGTTGGTGTAAACTTAAGACTGAAACCCATAATAAATGTCGCTTGCAGTCGAGTTTCGATCCCCCTAAATCCCCCTTAAGAAGGGGGACTTTGAGTGCTTCCTGTCCCCCCCTTGTTAAGGGGGGCTAGGGGGGATCGAGTTGCTCATTAGCAGACGGTATACTGATACTACTTTTGACGTTAAGTTGACACCAATGGCCTGTAAGCTAGGAAACGGTAAAATATAAACTGTTGACAAAATTCGTTTGACTTAAGCCCGTGACTACAACTACCTCTTCGAGCACACCGACAAATACGATCGAACTTGAACCGAGTTATGCGATTCCCATCGTCCTGGTACTTGCCGCCATACCGCTGCTGTTCGTGCAGAAGTGGGCGAGTTTGCCCCTTTCGGTGTTCGGCTTGTTTTTGATGTATCAAGCCGCCACCATCCGGCTGCAATTCACCCCAACCGATTTGGACATTTATCGATCGCAAAACTTAATCCGCAAGTTTCCTTACCGAGAATGGCAAAATTGGCGGATCTTTTGGCCCGCAGTGCCGATTTTGTTTTACTTCAAAGAAATTAACAGCATTCACTTTCTGCCGGTTCTATTCGATCGTAAAATGCTACAGACCTGCTTAGAACAGCGTTGTCCCCGTCAAGACTGAAAAATCCGTACTTCGACTTCGCTCAGTAACCAGGCAGTTGGCAGTTGTCAGTTGGCAGTTGTTATAGCACTCCAAAATCATGTGTGAACTCCTCTCTTCTCTGACTCTGTGTTCTCTGTGTTCTCTGCGGTTAGTTTCAGTATGTTATCAAAGAGAGTCTCGTTCACAAATGACTGAGAATTGCTATAGTTGTAACTCAATTAAAAACTCCCAACTGAAAACTGCTTCTGGCTCTTTGACTCCAAAAATTAAAAATTAAAAAATTTAATTTTTCAGTTTTTCCATTCCCCATGCCTCACAAAATTTGCTATGAATTCAGACGAATCTCTCACCCAAAAACCGCAAAACCCACGAATCGCCACACCAGTTGACGACGAACCAAATTTACCTGCTTCGGAGGCGATCGATCGACTCCCATCAGAAGCTACTGAACAGCCTTTTGAGGCAGACGAGTCACCGACAATCTCTGAAATGCCAGAAGAACCAGAGCCCCAACTAAGCGACGAAGACTCGGAAATATCCCTATTTTTTGAGGAAGTCGGCGCTAGGGGCGAGTCAGAGGAGGCGATGGAGCAAATCCAGCATCCGCAAGACTCCCAGCCAACAGCAATAGACGAAATGGTAACAGACATCCAAGAAAATGTTACCGAAAATTTGGCAGAACGAGTCCAAGCATTGCAGCAGCAAGAACAAGATTTGACCGAAAAAATTGCCACCCTAGAAGCCGAAAAAGTCAAGGCATTAGCAGCATTGGGCGAGGCTCAAGTGTCGATCGGGCGTTTGGTGCAAGACGGCTTGATTCAATTAGAACAGCGCAAACAAACACTGCAAATCGAAGTAGAAAAACTCGAGAGGCGGCGCGATCGAATTCAAAAAGAAATGCGGACAACCTTTGCCGGTGTCTCCCAAGATTTGGCAATTCGAGTCCAAGGTTTCAAAGACTATCTAGTAGGCAGTTTGCAGGATTTAGCCGCTACCGCCGAACTCTTAGATTTGACACCGCCAGTGCCCGAAACACCAAAGCAAACTGCTGCTGACGAGTCTCAATCCTCAGCACCAATCAATCCCAAATTTGCGGAACAGGGATTTCAAGAACAAGCCAAACAAATTCGTCGCACACTCGACCAATATCGCACTCTCCCAGACTACTACGGCCCGCCTTGGCAACTCCGCCGCACCTTTGAACCCATCCACGCCGAACGAGTTTCTAACTGGTTTTTTACCCAAGGAGGAAGGGGTGCTTTGCGGACTATGGGTTCGCGCTTGCAAAATATCTTAATTACTTCGACAATAGTTTCTGTGCTCAGAAGCGTCTACGGCAGTCGGGTGCGGACTTTGGTACTCGCCAACAGTCCAGAACGTTTGGGAGAATGGCGCCGGGGTTTGCAGGATTGTTTGGGCATTACTCGCAGCGATTTTGGCCCGGAACGGGGGATTATTATGTTTGAGTCTGCGGAAGCTTTGGCTCAAAAAGCCGATCGATTAGTGAAAGATGGGAAATTGCCGTTAATTGTCATTGACGAAACAGAGGATTTAATTAGTTTGTCGATGCTGCAATTTCCCCTGTGGTTGGCCTTTGCTTCTGACCCGCAAACTTTGACTACTGCTAAAGATTTTTGAGATCATGTCCGGCTTTAACATCCGGCTTTAACACCATCAATTGCGGCAATTCCGGGCGAATAGAATTCGCTGCTATACAAACAAAGTCCGCCTGCGCGGACTGAATAAATTTAGGGGTAAATTAACCGGAATTAGTTCTTCCTTCTTCCTTCTTCCTTCTTCCTTCTTCCTTCTTCCTTCTTCATTCTGCTGTACAACAAATCTCAAATCAAAACATGGCTAGCTGGATAATTTTAAATGGTGCATTGCTAATCGCAGCTTACTTGCTGGGTTCGATTCCTACGGGCTACAAGGTGGGGAAATGGCTGCTGGGGATTGACATTCGCGACGTGGGTTCGGGTTCGACGGGTGCAACTAATGTGCTGAGAACTTTGGGTAAGTGGCCGGCGGTGGGTGTGTTGCTGGTTGATGTGTTGAAGGGGGTAAGTGCGATCGCCCTGATTCGTTACATTTATGCGATCGATTTTACCCACCAGCTAGCAACCACCGCAAGTTTAGAAAATACTGCAATTGTCATGCCTTGGATGGCAACTTTAGCAGGTTTATTTGCTGTTTTAGGCCACAGCAAATCTATCTGGCTGGGGTTTACAGGTGGCAAATCTGTTGCTACAAGTTTGGGAGTTTTACTGGGTTTATATTGGCCTGCGGGTTTAGGAACTTTGGGAGTTTTTGGCATAGTATTTGCGGTGTCACGAATTGTCTCTTTGAGCTCAATTATGGGTGCAATTAGCGTGGCTGGATTGATGTTTG
>DMYK01000292.1:11822-12866 GCA_003483675.1 Microcoleaceae cyanobacterium UBA11344 | reverse complement strand
TGATTCCAGCAAATTAGTTAGATTGGGAGTTTTTAACCGCAGATATCAGCCGATTAACACAGATGAACGCGGATGGGATTTTATCTGTGTTCATTGGCGTTCATCTGCGGTTAAAAAAAACATTCATATTGTTTCCGTTGGTAAATTNNTTCACCTGAAAGCATAAATTTGACCCTTTCACATACTGCCTTTATTCAGGGTTTGTCTGAGAAAATGTTGTCCTGTGCAATGCACCTATTTACCCAATTCTTGAGAACGCAAACAAGCTGCTTTCACTGCTTCTATCAGCGCCGATCGAAAGCCACTACTCTCTAGTTTAGCAATTCCCGCAATAGTTGTGCCGCCGGGACTTGTCACCCGATCTTTCAATTCTGCTGGGTGCATTCCCGTTTCTTGTAATAGCTTCGCCGTACCGAATACAGTTTGTAGGGCTAATTGGGAGGCGATCGCCCGTGGCAGTCCAGCACAAACTCCGCCATCTGTCAAGGCCTCGATCAAAATCGCAACATAACCAGGCCCGGAACCCGAAAGGCCTGTCACCGCATCCAGCATATTTTCAGGCACTTCTACCACTTCTCCCACAGCCTGAAAGATGCGCTTTACCAATTCTAAATCCGCCGGTTTAACCAGTTTTCCTGGGGCGATCGCGCTCATGCCCGCCCCCACCGTCGCCGGAGTATTCGGCATCACCCGCAGCACTCCCCGCCCCGGAAACGCCGGTTCGAGCTTGCTCAGCGGCACTCCCGCCAAAATTGATACCACCAACGCCTCCGACTTCGGATTAGCGGTTTCTCCATTATTTCCCTGTTGGCGATCGGCACCCACAGCCAACTCCAAAGCCACCATCTCAAAAACTTGCGGTTTAATCGCCAAAAACAACACCTCTGTAGCAACAGCCACCTCTAGATTGCTTGCTGTGGTTCCAATCCCGTATTTCTCCGTCAAAAATTGGCGGCGTTGGAGTTGTGGATCGCTGACCAATATTTCTGAAGGCAAATAAACTTTTTGTGCAATTAAGCGGGATAAGAGAGCTTCTCCCATTAC
>DMYK01000292.1:6122-11729 GCA_003483675.1 Microcoleaceae cyanobacterium UBA11344 | reverse complement strand
AATGACTACTGACTACTGACTACAGACTAATAACTACTGAGCCACTTGAGATTGCTCTGCTGGCCAGACTGTCGGTGCCGCAGCAGCAGCACGAGGCCGCCCTTGGGCTGGTGGCACTTCATGAACCACACCAGACTGAGTTCTCACTTGCACGCAGCTAGGCGTAAACAAGAAAATACTTTCGCCAATCCGCTCTTGATGGCCATCAAGGGCATAAGTACCACCCGCCACAAAGTCCACAGCTCTTTGTGCTTGGTCAGGGTCCATAATCGTCAGGTTCAAAACCACAGACTTACGTTCCTTCAGCGATCGAATTGCAGCCGGCATCTCCTCAAAAGTGCGCGGCTCCATGACTACCACTTCCGAAATCCCATTCATAGCCCCTGGCATTCCAATCACGTTATTCATAGCTGAGCCTACTCCCCCGGTTGGTGCAACAACATCTGTACCCGTCGATCCTACTACTGACCGCTCCCGCATTCTGCGATTTTGGCGACGTTCTTCTTCTGTGGCCACCGCAGCAGCGGGGCTTGGTTCTGGCGGTTGGTAGGCGTTTTGAAAACGCTCCCCTTCCATTTCGTCATACTCGTAATCGTACTCTGGCTCATTGTTGAAGCCCACAAAATCTCGCAGCTTGGAAAAAATGTTCATGATTTACGCTCCATCACGACTTGGCAGCCCCGACTATACTCGCGTTGCGGGTCAGTCGCGGGTCGCTGACTACTTTATATTCAACCCAAGTTGTGGTACATTTACGCGATAGATATCAGACATTGGGGACAATCCCGACATCTAAAAATACCTCGATAGCATCATCTGTGAGGATGAAGGGCGTACCCGCCAAAGCTTTCAACATTATGTTAAAAGCGCTGAAAGTTTGATAGCTACAGATATCGTTTTAAGAGTTTATTGGCTAAACCCAACTGTGCTTCGATATTTGCTTTACGGGAGTTTTTCCAGGGGTCTTCAGTTTACCGAGCCTCGCCTGATACCTGGTATATAGGTAACGGTAGCCATCCATACTTCTACTAAACCCGCGCTGTACTGATTCTACCTGAACATCCTAATTAATTGTCAAGTTTCCCTACCGTCGGTTTGTCTTAAATGTCTCAATTGTCTCCAAAAGTTAACTAAACCCTGTACTAGCAAAATGTCTTGATTAGAAGATGTTATTTACCCATCTGCTATACAAAACTTGGTTAAACTTATCTAAGCTTCACCGTTCAACTAGAAGTAATTTCGCTTAGGGTCTGCTTCCCGCTTCAACCAAGGGAGTCGGCTCACAACTTGTCCACAGGTGAAAAATTGCGCTCAGCAGCGCCCTATTGTTCAAGTCGATCTTAACTATCTAGAGCCAAATAAGGTTTGTCCTAGCCGTATCATAGTAGCACCTGCTTGAATGGCCAAGTGATAATCTCCCGACATTCCCATTGAGAGTTGCTGCATTTGAATGTGCTGCAAATTTTGCTGCTTGATTTTGTCAGCAAGTTCGCGGGTGCTGTTAAAAAAATCTAGGATTTGCGAGTCATCTAATCCTAGAGGAGGTATTGTCATCAAACCTTGAATTTTAAGATGCTGACATTCGTCGAGCTCCCGAAGGTCGGCAAGTAGCTCTGGGACACTCCAGCCATATTTGTCGGGGTCAGGCAAGATTTTGACTTGCAGACAGACTTGGGGAGAGCAAGACATTTCCCCCGCCAAGCGTGAGAGTCGAGTCGCTAGTTTGAGGCTGTCGAGAGAGTGAATCCACTGGAATTGCTCTAAGGCTTTGGCCGCTTTGTTGGCTTGCAAATGGCCGATTAAGTGCCAGTTGATATCCGGTAAATCTTGTAGTTGGCTTTGTTTTTCGGCTGCTTCCTGAATCCGACTCTCGCCAAAATCCCGGACTCCGCAGTTATATGCTTCGCGGACAAATTCTGCTGATACTTGTTTGCTCACGGCAATTAACCGCACTGATGCGGGCAACTGTTGGCGAATGCTGTCAATCCGAGAGGTAAGAGAGGCAATAGTCATGGGTGCTGAAGGCTCAGAACAGGAGATTGGGAAAATTCCGACAGGAACGGAGAGTTACCAATTACCGATTACCAATTACCAAATTACCAATTACTGATGACCAATTACCTATTGCTTATTGAAAGGTGCGCTTGTGAATTATCTGCAATTGCTCGTACTCTTGGTATTGGCCGCTGCGACGGAGGGATCGCAGGCGCATTTCGACCATGAGGCGAGCATCGGAGCGGCTGATGGGTTCAAATCTCAGACCACTCGGGCCGTTTGTCACCAAAAAAAATAGGCGCTGGGCGTATAGGGTAGTAAATAATTCCTGGCTGTCTTCAACCTGGGACACCCTGAAGAGGAGGCCAAAATTTGGATGATTAAGGTAGGTTTCGGTAGTCATTCAGGTTCACAGTCNNTTAGATTTTAGATTTTAGTTTCGCTGTCGGGCCCGACGGGGGTGGTGGTCGGCGGGCTGCAAAGGGCGATCGCGGTAGCTGTGCAGTAGTCTCCGTCGTGGCTGAGGCTCAATTGCCATTGGCAATTTCCCCTAGCAGAGGCTAGTGCTGCTGCTGTTCCGTGCAGTTGCACGTTTGGAGCACCGCTGTTTAGACGCTGAACTTCTACGTCTGTATAGCGCAATCCCCGCCATCCCGTACCTAAAGCTTTGACAATGGCTTCTTTGGCTGCCCAACGCCCGGCTAGTTGGTTGCAGGAAACTCGATTCATCTTACCTTTAGTGCTGTGCACAGAGTTGATTTGCCCGCAATCTTTTTGTTCGGCGGGGGTGTAGACTTTTTGGAGAAAGCGATCGCCAAAACGGTCTAATGTGGCTTGAATACGGGGAATGTAGACTATATCTGTCCCTAGATAGATGTTCAATGTCTTGGTTTTCTAAATATTCATCTTCATTACTTTAGCAGGAGTGTGGAGCCAATCATTCCCAATTCTTCAATCTAAAATCTAAAATTTAAAATTTAAAATCTCAACTATCCCAACCCCAAACTAAGCGGGCGCTCCAGAGGACTATTAAGCAGCCGAGGGCGATCCAGTCTCTGATTTTTAAGTGTAACTGATGCCATTCTACACGGTGTCGATCGGGACTGGTGAAGCCACGAACTTTCATGGCGCTGGCAATTTGTGCGGCTCGCAGGAGCAAGTTTTCTAACAGTCGCTCGGCGATCATCAACCAAACTTGGGCGGCGCGGCGAAAGCCGAGTTTTTTCCAGTTGATGGCTCTGGTTCTGACCGATCGCACTAAATTTTGTATTTCTTCCAATACTAGGGGAATGAATCGCAAAGATAAAGTTAAGGTTAAGGCTATTTCGGTAACAGGCCAGTTCAAGCGGCGCAGGGGCTGCATTAAGTTTTCTATAGCAGCGGTGATTTCTTCGCTGGCTGTGGTAAGGAGATAGAGGTTGGTACTGTAAATTACTGTGAAAAATAGGGTACTGACGTTGATAGCTAAATCTAGGGATTTGCGGGTGATTTTAATCGGGCCTTGCTTGAAGAGAATGTAACTGTAGTTTGTGGGTTGGGGGAGGGAATTTGGGATTTGGGATTTGGGATTTGGGATTGGGGAGTTAGAGCTTAAATTAAAAGGATTATGATACCAGGGTTTTTGTGGAGTGGGTTTGGGAAGGGTTGCGGGTTGTTGGGAAAAGGCTAATTCGTCGGCTGGGAGGCGGGGCTGGTGTTCGGATGGGAGTGCGTCGGGGGCGATCGCGCTGAGGCCAAATACTAAAAAGCAGAATAACAGCAACAATCCCATTTGCTGTTTCCACACCCGCAGGGGAATTGATGCTGTTAGTGTCAGTATAATTAACATTCCTACTAGCATCAACCGCCAGATTGGATTGGCGAGTATTGGCGCAATCAGAAATGTCATTAACCAGGCTAATTTTACCCGCGAGTCGAGGCGGTGCAGCCAGGTTACGGGTTGTTCTAGGTACAACCCGATGGGGAGCGATCGAAGCAGATCCATCTTTTATATTTGAGATTTTAGATTATTTAACCGCGAAGACGCGAAGGACGCGAAGGAAGAGAAGATCAGGAAGAGAATTGAAAAAAAAACGCAATTTGCTAGGATCGTTAAACTGCGTTTTTGTTCAATCTAAAGTCTAAAATTACTTGACGCGCAGTGCTCTGTTTGTGCTGCTTTGTTCTGATTCGCGAACTTTTTTGCCTCTCCAAAGTAGCCGCATTGGGGTGCCGGTAAAGCCGAGGTGTTTGCGAAATTGGCTTTCCATGTAGCGGCGATAATTTTCGGTAAATCTTTTGGGATCGTTGACGAATAGGGCGATGGTTGGTGGCTGCGATCGCACCTGGGTTCCGTAATAGATTTTGCCTTGTTTTCCTTGGCGGGTGACAGGGGCGGAGTGCCAGCTTGTGGCTTCTTCTATGACTTCGTTAATTACGGCGGTGGCGACGCGGCGTTTGTGTTCGCTGGAGGCTTTGTCGATTAATTCAATGGTTTTTTCAACTCGCTGTCCAGTCACGGCGCTGACAAATATCATTTCTGCCCAATCGAGGAAATAAAGGCGTGCTCTGACTTCTTTTTCGTATTCGTAGATGGTATCGGATTCTTTGTCTTCTACTGCGTCCCATTTGTTGACGACTATGATGCAGGCTCGTCCTTCTTGGCTGATGCGATCGGCTAATTTTTGGTCTTGATCGGTAACGCCGTCAATTGCATCTATTACTAACAGCACTACGTCGGCGCGGCGGATGGCTTTGAAAGCGCGGTTGATCCCGAAAAATTCTGCACCGTATTCGACGTTTTTCTTTTTGCGAATTCCGGCTGTGTCGATGAGGCGGTAGGTGTTATCGCCACGCTGGACTATGGTGTCGATCGCGTCGCGGGTTGTCCCGGAAATTGGGCTGACTATGGCGCGATTTTCTCCGAGAAATGCGTTTAATAAGCTGGATTTGCCGACGTTGGGACGCCCGATAATTGCTACTTTAATTTCTTCTACTTCGGGTAATGCTTCAGTGGGAAGGTAAGTAATTAATTTGTCGAGCAATTCGCCGGTGCCGTTACCGTGAATGCCGGAAATTGGGTAAGGTTCTCCTAATCCTAATTGCCAAAAATCTGCTGCTTGGGTAAGTCCTGTATTTTCCGATTCGCATTTGTTGACGGCTACAATGACGGGGACTTTTTGTAGTCTGAGCCAAGATGCGATCGATTCGTCGCCTCCGGTGAGTCCGATTTGTCCGTCTACTACGAAAATGGCTGCGCTGGCTTCTGCGAGGGCTGCCAGTGCTTGTTCGCGAATTAGGGGCAGAAATTCGGTGTCGTCGTCGAATACTAAGCCGCCGGTGTCTACGACTTGATATTCGCGATCGGCCCAGTATGCTGGTCGGTATGTGCGATCGCGCGTGATTCCCGGTTCGTCGTGGACGATCGCATCTTGGCAATTGGCTAGGCGGTTGACGATCGTCGATTTGCCTACATTGGGGCGTCCAATAATAGCAACAACAGGTAGAGGCATAAATGTGGCAGCAATGAGGCTGCTTTGTAATTTTGAGCTTTGACCTTTCATTATAGGGTGAATGTGGCCCCGATGGAAAACGAGTTCAAGTAGGCAGAGCCTAGGGCGTGTTTTCAAAGTC
>DMYK01000292.1:3582-6087 GCA_003483675.1 Microcoleaceae cyanobacterium UBA11344 | reverse complement strand
ATTTAGGGGGATCGGGATCTGATGTCGCAGTTTTCAAACACGCCCTAGGGTTCTGCATTACCAGGCAGAGCCTGGTAACGAGAAACATCCGTTAAATCCGTTACAGAATCCGTTGCCGAACTTCCTTCTTCTCTAAAATTGCTAAATGGAACGACTTATTTCTGCCTTGGGGTTAACTGTTTTTGTTGGTTTGTCCTACGCCTTTTCTGTCGATCGGCGCGCTGTTAAGTGGCCCCCCATATTGTGGGGAATTGCATTACAGCTAATTTTTGCTATTTTGATTCTCAAAACTGCTCCGGGTTTGGCGGTGTTTAAGTTTTTGGGAGATTTGGTCACGCAGTTTCTCAATTTTTCTGATGCGGGGGCTAAGTTCGTATTTGGAGACAATTTTGCCTCACACTTGATCGCTTTTAAAGTGCTACCGACTATCATCTTTTTCTCTTCGTTTATCACGCTACTTTATCACTACGGCATTTTGCAGCGAGTGGTGCAAGTAGTGGCTTGGGGTATGATGAAAACCATGAAAACTTCGGGTGCAGAAACTCTTTCTTGCGCTGCGAATATTTTTGTCGGACAAACGGAAGCTCCTCTGTTAATTAAACCCTATTTGGCGACGATGACGCTCTCGGAACTTCATGCCGTGATGACGGGGGGTTTTGCGACAATTGCGGGCGGAGTTATGGCCGCTTATATTTCTTTTGGAGTACCTGCTGAACATTTAATTGCGGCGTCTGTGATGTCGGCACCAGCAGCTTTGGCTATTTCTAAATTGCTTTACCCGGAAACTGAAAAGTCCCTAACGGCTGGAAACATTGAAGTGAAGGTGGAACAGGTTTATGCTAATGCGGTGGATGCGGCGGCTTCCGGTGCTAGCGATGGTTTGAAGTTGGCGGCTAATGTGGGGGCGATGCTGATTGCTTTTTTGGGTTTGTTGGCTTTTTTTAATGCGCTTTTGGGCTGGTTTGGAGGGCTGATTAATTTGCCTCAGTTGTCGCTGGAATGGATTTGTTCTTATTTGATGGCTCCGGTTGCTTGGCTGATGGGGGTGCCTTGGGTGGATTGCGGAAAGGTGGGGGTTGTTTTGGGCAAAAAAACGATTTTGAATGAGTTTATTGCTTATTTGGATTTGATGGAATTGGTGAAACAACAGGCGATTTCGGAACGCTCGCAAATTATCTCGACTTATGCTTTGTGCGGTTTTTCTAATATTGGTTCGATCGGGATTCAGATTGGGGGAATTGGCGCGATGGCTCCTCTTCGCCAGGGGGATTTGGCGAGGTTGGGCGTGAGGGCGATGATTGCGGGCTCTTTGGCTTGTTTTATGACTGCTTGCATTGCGGGGATGTTGCTTTAAAGTTTTGAGTTTTTAGTTAAGGAGTTAGGTGCGCACTGCGCACCCTACAGTAAATGTTGTTAAAGAAAAGTTAAACAATACAAAAAAATCTTTAATGTGTGGTATATTATTGATAATTTTAGAGGCAAGACATCGGATTTTAGCGATCGGCTATAATTGAAAATAACCAGGAGCGTCACCCTGTAACAGTATAGGTCAACGGGAAGCTAAATTCTCCTGAAAGCTCAACAATAGATAGGTGGTGTACGATGGCTGTTCTGCAACTAGAAGACGGTACGACATACAGCGATATCAGGGCGATCGAAAGCCAACTGGCTGCTTTAAATATTGAGATCGATCGCTTGTCACTGAAGGAAAATCCTGCGGTTCGAGAATTGCTAGTCCAAGATGTTCTCAATTTAACACAAAAACAGCAGATCCTGGAAACACTTAAAAGCGATTTTGAGAAGTTCAAAGCTGTAGATGGATGTCAGTGGTGCGATTTAAAAGTGCTGCACCCTGGTTCGCCGCAGATTTATCCGCTGATGACTCAAAGTCGTCGCACTCACACTCACACAGATGCAGAAGTTCTGCATATTCTGGCTGGGGAATGTGTTTTTGGCTTCGTGTATTCTAACGGCTCTCAGGTACAATTAATGTTGCAAGCAGAAGAATATATTAAAGTGCCTGCAAATACCGAACATTGGTTTTATCTCACTCATTCCCTGTACTTGAAAGTAGTGCAGTATTACACCACGGCTCAAGGGTGGGTTCCTCAGTATACTAACAGGAAGTTAAAGATTAAAAATTAAGAGTAAGAGTCCAGGACGCACAGACTCTGCTTTTAGGGTGCTGATGGCGCACCTTACTAAATTACTAAGAATAATAGTCCTGGACGCACAGATTTGATTTTTTAAAGGCTGTCTAATTCAGCGGGTGCAGCAATTTCAATTTCTTCGCAGCGCTGTAACAGAGCTTCTATTTCCTCAGCTAATAAAATGACTTCCGGCCAAGAAGAACCGTTGATTAAGTCTTGAGCATGAGCTAATTTGTTTCTCAAGTTTTCTGCTGACTTCAAAAAACGTTCTCCGTAGCGTTTGGATTTGAGTCCCAGCCGCTCGACTATTTCAGCAGAAGTCAGGATTAAATCTCGTTTGTCGCAGAATTGCAGG
>DMYK01000292.1:0-3544 GCA_003483675.1 Microcoleaceae cyanobacterium UBA11344 | reverse complement strand
CGATCGCCCTTAAGTAATTTCTGCCAAGAATCTTGGGGGAAATAGATGCGTAAAATTCGCAATAAATTCATTTCCAAAAGCGTCACCAATCCAAACAGCAGCATCCGCACCGGTGCTTTTTGCAAATCGCCGCAGGTGACAATCCCGTTGATCCTGTTGCTTTCCAATACAAATAATCTCGGTTTTTCTCGCAGCAGCGGCAGCAATTCCATTAAAGGAGTGGCGGCGGCGATTAATTGTGAGGGGTGAAAAATTTGCTGGTAGTCGCTGCACTTACCTGTCTTTAAGTGCGATCGTTCTACATAGCCACAAACCGTGCCATTTTCTTCGATACCGATCACGTCAAAATCGCGGGCCTCCATCCACGATCGCAATTTGGCTGCGTCTTCGCAAGCGGGAACAGATTTCAGCGGTTCCGCGAGGTATTTAACTGTAATGCTGTCTTTGAATAAATCCCGCAAGTCGGCGGAACTTGATTTTAAATGTTTCATCTCATGTGCGGTAATTTCATGGATTGTTGCCCGACAAAATGACAATTCATATTTTAACTACAAGTAAAGACGCCGCATTACCGTGGGAGAATCTCAGTTTTGTAAAAAGGGTTTTTTAGGAGTACAAACGTCCCCCTTGCACTCCTGTAAAAGCAAAACTGAGATGCTGCCTTACCGTATCCCTACAGATTTCATGATATTACTTACTGGCTAATTCCGGGCAATAATGGTTGGCGGCAAGAGTGGTAATAATATCGGTATCGGCGAGAAAACTTTCTTTGGCAGTTGGATTTTCGATACTGATAGCTTGCCCGATCGCCCTTAATTTAACTTCCGGCAGAGAAACTCCCGCTTTTGCTTCTGCACACATTCTTTTAGCTGCGGCAATTTTTTGACCGGGGGCTCTTTGGATTGCTTGCAGTAAATTGTCCGTTGCTTCGGGAGAGTAGCTTTTTGCTAAGCGTTTGTAGTCTTCGAGAAATTTCCCATCGTTTCCTGTGAGCTTAATATCGGATCCTTGAGGCGAACACAACAAATTTAAGTTAATTACTTCTCCGGCTGAATTGACCAGAAAACATCCTTCGCGTTCTTGGGCGATCGCGCTTTTGTCGCTGGGAACTAATTGTATAATAATAATGGCGGACAAAACAGCAGTTAAACGCGAGTATTTTAGCATTGGATTACGTGATATATTTGGGATTTTTAACCGCAGAATGCGGAGCAAAGCGATGTTGTTGGGTCAGGTCGCGTCCGGTAAATTAACCACAATAAATGTAGGGGCTGGTTTCACCAACAATCTGTAATTCTAACTAAAAATCTACATAAACCCGCCCTCCAAGCTGTCGGCAATTCAACACACATGATATCAAACGAGCGTTTCGTTATCTATTGAAGTTTTCATTAACAGCAAACATCCCCCTTGTGTGAGGGACGAATGTGTAGAACCGGGAGCCGATCGAATGTAGTCGCCTTGATGGCAAATTTCCCCTTCTACAATTAAATCTCCTTCTAATACATACACTTCTTCCGCGCCCGCGTGTCGGTGCAGAGGAAATGTTCCTCCTGGTTCTAGTCGCATCAAGCAGGTAACTTCGCGCTTTTTTTTGTCAATATAAAGCTTGCCGAACGATACTCCCGGAAATCCATAAGATTTCCATTTGACATCGTTCGATCGCACTATTAAAGATGGAGTATTGTTCTCTGTTGGGGAGGTAAGCGGGGTTGGCGGCAGTTCGGCTATGCGCTGGAACAGGCGGTTTTTGAGGTCGGGTGCGACGGGAACTGGGGGGGCTGTGTAGGCGATCGCGGCAATTGTTGATTCCAAAGCAGCTAATTCACTTTGCAGTTCTGGAGATTGCTGCAATTTCTCTGTAAGTGCGCGACTTTCTGACTCGTCGAGCGTATCGAGAGCTTGAAGGGCTGCAAGGATATTAAACTCCTCGTCTGGCATCATTTCCATCGGTTTTCCGACATTAATTGTAATTAAGCCTAAGTTGATTTTCAATTTGAGATTGGTCTGCTGCCATCGCACTCAAGATGGAAGATTAGAGATGCAATAATCTTAGATTGATCTTAAACAATTTTTAAATTGTTTTTTTTACAACCTAAATTTCTTTGCTCAAAGCTTGCCGCAATTTAGAAATACCCAAGCGAATTCGGGTTTTGATTGTACCTGTCGGGATGCCGATTTTAGCCGCGATTGCCGCGCAAGTCAATCCTTGGTAGTAGGCGAGTTCGATCGCCTGTCGCTGTTCCTTTGGCAGTTTTTCGAGGGCTGCTTTGACTTGTTCGCTGCGTTCTTTAAACATTGCATCTTCCATCGGTTCTGCAACGCTAGAGATGGGTACTTTAGCATCTTCCAGACAAGCTTCAGCCGCCCGGAATGTTCGCTGCATCGCTCGGAGCCGATCGAGGGAACGGCTGCGGGTAAGCATGAACAACCAGGTATCTGCTCGACTGCGAGAAGGATCGTAAGTGGCTGCTTTTTGCCAAATTTGGGAAAAAACATCGAGTACCACTTCTTCAGCTTCTTCTACCGAACCCAGAATTTTGTAAGCGAGAGCGTAACTTGGACGACCGTAGCGATCGTAAAGTTTAGCTAATGCCGTTTGGTCTTTCCGGGCAATCTGCACTAAGAGCAGCGATTCATCGCTTGACTTTTGGCCTGTCATCTCAGTGTACCGAAAATTTTTTGTTTTGACTGCACAGATCCAAAATTAAAAATTCGGCGTATATCACTACAGAACATAATTGTAAGTTTGAAGTTGGGGGTACAAGCTGGAGTATGCCTTTTCAGGCTAACTTTGTCGTGCTTTGAATTTTAAAAATCCCAAGTTATCTTGAATTTTACCACCTGGTTAGTAATTTTTTTGACACTTAGCAATCCGCTTTATGCACAACGAAGAAAAGCGCTGAGCCTGAACAGTCAAAACCGTGCCATTCACTCGTTCCTAAGCTCTGTTCGCTTGCTCCCAAGAAGAGCCTGGGAACCCTACAAGCGAGGCTCTGGCTCCACTAGATCGAGGGAGGCTCTGGTCTCCGAGCAGGCATTCCCAAGAATACTCCGGGAACGAATAAATCCTCAATAACGCACTTTTTTACATAAATTAATCTTGCAGCACAGATCCAAAATTGCCAAACCTTCGTATACCACCAATAGGAGAAGGCTCAGCAACAGCTCAAAAGCCCGACAGGTTGACAGATTTCAATCTGTTGCTACAAAAGTAAAACCCGCGAATGCAGGTTATTTACCATTGATTTGTGGAAAAATCTCATTGAAATACAGGTGCTAACTGTGAAGCTAACAAAAAAAATTCGCCGAACCATACTAGCTATTGAAGTAGCTCTAATTGCCCTATTAACTCCAGGGATAATTGCCGCTTCCGACCACGACGACGGCGAAGTAGATATCAAAGGTCGCGCTGTTAATTTAACTGACCTGTACGTATATCGCGAAAAAGACCAAAACTCAGGTGCTGCGGACGGGGATTTAGTATTTACCATGAATTCAAATCCCAGGTCTGTAGCCCGCTATCAATATTATTTCAGCACTA
>DMYK01000108.1:1940-6306 GCA_003483675.1 Microcoleaceae cyanobacterium UBA11344 | reverse complement strand
CTAACAACTATGCGGTTGTGTCCAGAATCAGCAATAAACAAGCAAGAACCAACTAAGCTTTGTATAACCGAGTTAGCAGGCCCTGGCAATACAATTTCCTCTACAGATTCACTGTCCTCGGTCATTTCGCCCAAAAGAGCGACCTGTTGATGAAGCTGTTTTGCCTCAGTTGCAGTAATCGCAAATGCCAGCACTTTACCAGGAAAAGCTAGCGGTGTTGATAGAGGTTTCCGCTCTTTTTCTAAGCTGAAACTGAGTGCTTCAAAGTTGACAGCATTTTTATCTTTGTGTTCAGCAATTAACTTGCCAACTAACTCATCAAGTGCATCTCTATTGCCTTCGCCGGAAACGTAACCGATGACATAACTTTCAGGATCGATAACCATTAAAGTCGGCCAAGCGCGAACAGCATAGCTTTGCCAAATTGTCATGTCACTGTCTACGATTACGGGATGCTCGATATCGTAGCGGAGGATAGCTTGGCGGATGTTTTCTACTTCTTTTTCATTGTCAAATTTGGCCGAGTGAACGCCGATAACCGTGAGGGAATCTGGGTATTTTTGTTCGAGGTATTTTAAGTCTGGGAGGACGTGCAAGCAGTTGATGCAGCAGTATGTCCAGAAGTCAAGGAGGACGACGCGGCCTTTGAGGGATGCGATGGATAGGGGTTTCTCGGTGTTTAGCCAGGGGTAGTTGGCTGGGAATTCTGGTGCTCTGACGCGGGGCATGGTATCTCCTTGGTAGGGCCTGAATAATTTTTACACTTCTTTAATTTAGCGAGAAGTTTGGCTGGATGGGGAAAAGCTGGTTATATCGTTTCCGGTTGCATCGGAATGATTTAACCGCAGAGGGCGCAGAGAACACAGAGGGAGATAAGAGAGAGATGAATAATTGCGATGAAGAGTGGATTTGATATTAAATCTGGGCTTTTGGGCACAGGTATGATGGCTGTGCGACAAGAGGGGGGCGAGGAAGGATAGCGAATTCGTCCACTTCCAGGCTCTGTCAGGAAACGCCTAAAATATCTCATATTCGATTTATCCTCAGTCACTCAAAGGCGGCAGCTACCAATGTATACTTAATGTCGTATCCCGAATTTTTCTGTACTTCTGATACACACATTCTGTCAGAACAGGAGCTCAAAATGGCAAAAGCCCCAAAAATACCACTGGAACCAGAGATTACACATGAACAAAGAGAAGCGGCAGAAGCAGAAATTCGGGAAAAGCAAAAAACTGTTGACTATGACACAAAAGAATATCCAGTGGAAGTGCTTGTCCAGAAATATAGAGATGGGCTAGAAGAAGACACCAGTGAGTTGTATATACCAGACTATCAGCGAGATATGATTTGGGAAGAAACTCGGCAGTCAAAGTTTATTGAATCTATTTTTCTAGGACTACCCATACCCTATATTTTTGTGGCTGATTTACGACCAAAGCAAGAAGATGATGAGGATGATTTAGCTCGGTTAGAAATTGTTGATGGAACCCAACGTATCCGTACTTTAGACAGATTTCTTAATAACGACCTAACTCTATGTAGATTAGAAAAACTCAAGAATCTCAACAACTTTAAATTCAGCGATTTCCCCCTAGCAAGACAGAGACGTTTCAACCGTACTACCATTCGTATGATTGTGCTGAGTGATAAAGCTGATGAAGAAACACGAAGGGATATGTTTGAACGCATCAATACTGGTAGTGTTGAACTAAATGATATGGAGAAGCGTAGAGGCATATCTCCTGGTCCGTTTGTCGATCTTCTTGAAGAACTCGCCAAAAATCCCAAATTTATTAAACTATGCCCCATATCAGAGCCACTTGTCCGCAAACGTGAACCCGAAGAATTTGTCTTACGCTTTTTTGCGTATTTAAACAACTATCATAATTTTGACAGACAGGTTAATGTATTTCTTAATGAATACCTAGAAAAACACAACCATCCTGAAATTGACCAAGATGGTATGCGATCGGAATTTCACAAAATGTTAGACTTTGTTGAAAAATACTTTCCCAATGGATTTAGTAAAACAAAAGGTCATGTCAAAACACCTCGAATTCGATTTGAGGCAATTTCTGTAGGTGTTGCACTTGCCTTGAGGGAAAAGAGCGATTTTGAACCAAAATCAATGAAGTGGCTTGACTCACCAGAATTCAAGGAATATACTACCTCAGATGCAAGCAACTCCAGACCTAAAGTAATTAAGCGTATTGAATATGTTCGCGATCAACTTTTACGTTAATTATGCAAACAATCCAAACAGTTTTTGAAGAGTTCCATACTCGTGTGCAAGAAGTCAATCAATATTTTGTATTTCTGGAGGGGCTTATCCAAGAAACAACAAAATTAGCTATGTCAGGAGATCAGGGGGAGCAAAAAATTACACCGATTGGTTCAAATTTGTCATATATTCTCACAGCTAACGCTTTTTTACTTCTTTATAATCTTGTTGAATCAACTATGCGGAATGCTATAGTAGCTATATGGGCTGAAATTGGGAGTAAAAAAATTTCTTTTGACTTTCTGAGAACCGAGATTAAAGAAATAGTGATTCAGGACTTCAAAAAACGATCACATAATCATGTTGTTCACTCTAAGCTCAAAGATATTTCTCTTGATATTATGACTGCTGAGTTAAATATTGAAAAATTATTTTCAGGTAGTGTAAATCGAGAGGAGATTACCAAAACAGCCAGAGAATATGGATTTTCTTTTAAGACTGACTACTCCACAACAAAACATGGGGAACATTTAGAGGAGATCCGGGACAATCGGAACAGTTTAGCACATGGCAATGAATCATTTGCAAAAATTGGAAAAGATGCGAGTTTTGAGAATTTGCTCAAGCTGAAGGAAGAGGTAATAGAGTACCTTCAGCAAATATTACAAAACATTCAAGAATATTTGGAAAATGAAGAATATTTAGATAAATCTACTTTAGGCCCGCCTTAACTAAACTGTTCAATATGATTTAGTATACTATGAGCAATTACTTGACCAAGTTTGACAGGCACAGCATTGCCAATTAATCGCCCTACTAGATCGATCCCCACTGGTTCATCAGGCGGTAAAAACTGATATGCTGGTGGAAAAGTTTGTAATAAAGCCGCTTCTCTAAGAGAGATAGCCCTATCTTGTTCGGGATGACCAAACCGACCATTACCAAAACCAAAACACTGCGTAGTGATAGTTGGGCTAGGTTTATCCCATTCCATTCTACCATAGACTCCTGGATAGGTTTTACCACTCTTTTTTAGGTGGCATTTTGCAATTAAGTCTTGAGGCCAATCTCGCCAAGTTCCTCCAGGTTTGGAAACACGAATACGGCGCACATTTAGATCCGAAAGTTGACTACATCTATGTAGTTGATCTATTTTAGAGGATTGACCTGCTGAAAGAGGTTCAAGGTGTTCAATAGTTTGTCGTACTGTTTTGTATACTTCTGGCTGATGTGTCGCTGGAATTAAATTAATTTCGCCAAATTTTGAAGCAAGTAAGACTAATCGCTTTCGAGATTGAGGGATTCCATAATCTAGACAGTTAACTTCATAAGACTCAAAGCAATAGTTTAATTTTTTCAACTGGGTGATAAACTCCTGAAAAACTGAATGATGCTTTAACAGAAGTACATTTTCCATTGAAATAATATCTGGTTCGCATTCTTCAATCAGACGAGCAAAATCTTGTAAGAGCTTCCACTTGGACTGTTGATCGTTATAACGTCTTGAATAACTTGAAAATGGCTGACAAGGGGCGCATCCTGCTAATACTTTAATACTGCTTCCAGAAAAATGTTCTGCTAAAGCAAAACCGCTGACATTTTCCACATCTTGCAATACGAATTTTGCTTTATTGTTGTGTTCATAAGGAAACTTACAAGCGGGATCGATATCATATCCAGCTTTGACGGTCAGACCTGCTTGTTCAAACCCATGCGTTAGTCCTCCAGCACCACAAAATAAATCTACTGTAGAGATGCTTCTAGTCATTAACTCCCTCTTGTTAGGATATCCGACCCAACAAGGTAGTCTAGCGTATTTGACTACGAACTACAAGACAGCGAGTTAGCACATTACTTTTACTGATTGTACCTCATGCGGTTGAAAACCGCTGTATACCCGACTGGCAAATATACCGGGCGATTAGAAATCGCACAGTTTACGGGCACACAGACAAAACCCGCCTGCGCGGTTTCAACCAGATTTGTTTGTATAGGCGCGGTTTCAACCAGCTTCTATTTTTCCTAACAACAACCGCCGCCATTATAATGCCAAGTCGAATCAGTAATCAACACCTGATCCGGTATCAATCCCCCCAACTTCCCAGCAGTTTTATCGCAGACCGCCGCCGGCACGCCCCGCTG
>DMYK01000108.1:1482-1926 GCA_003483675.1 Microcoleaceae cyanobacterium UBA11344 | reverse complement strand
TATAAATCGCCGTCTTGCCAGTGAAAATGCAAGCTCCATCATCGGGGACATCCACTTTGAAAGACACCGAATCAAGGCTTTCTAACAGCAAATCCGCCTCCAATTGATAATGGTGTTTGTCCAGCAGCCGATAGGGCCTTCTCGCCCGCACTTCCACTTGGCCAAAACCTACGTCTACAAGGTGCTGAACGTATTCTGCGTATGTCAGAGCACCCGACAAACACAACGCCCGCAAGCGTTCGTCTTGCTTCAAATGTTGCGGAATTGTCCGAGTTGCGATCGGATCGCTCATTAATAATCTACCACCTGGTTTTAACACTCGATAGGTTTCTGTTAATGCCTTAGTTAAATCCGCAGGTTCAAAGATGTTAAATAAACAGTTTTGTGCTACCACATCGACAGAAGCATCCGGCACCGGCAACGCAAAAGCATCGCCTTCTCTAA
>DMYK01000108.1:750-1438 GCA_003483675.1 Microcoleaceae cyanobacterium UBA11344 | reverse complement strand
TCTCGCATTGCTGGAACCGGATCGACGGCAATAACTGCTCCTTTTTTGCGGGAGAAATAGGCAAATTGCAGTGCTTCTAAACCGCCACCAACGCCTACATAAAGCACTACTGGATTGCCTACGAGTTCGGCGGCGTGGACGGTTGTGCCACAGCCGTAATTCATCTCTTGCATTTGTTCGGGGATTTTTAATCCGGGCAGTTGCAGGGGGTTGCTTTGGACGCAGCAAAGGCCGATTTGGGGACTTTCTGCTACTTCGCTGTAGAATTTGGCGGCTGTTTCGAGGTAGGTCATTTTTGATTGTCCTGATTTTTGATTTTTGACCGCAGATGTAGGCAGATTTACGCTGATGAACGCAGATGAATACGGAAAGTTTTTGTTAGGTGGCAAGTTCGACTTTCTGTTCGGATTTTGGCTGATTTTCTGGTGCGGAAATGGTTGTTTCTGGGACGGTTAATTCTGTGGTTGGTTTGCTGGGAGTTTCAGATTTTACTGGGTTTTTGTCTGTTGTTTCTGCTGGTGTTGGCTGTAAGTTGGGAGAGGGCGTTTTCGGTTCTTTAAGTTGATTTACAAACCTACTGAATCGATTCAGAAGTTCGCCTGTTTTTTGTTTGACTGTTTGTAAAATTGCTGGTGGTTTTGGTTCGCTTATTTTAATCTGTTCAACAACTTTCGGGGTGGCTGGTGTT
>DMYK01000108.1:0-617 GCA_003483675.1 Microcoleaceae cyanobacterium UBA11344 | reverse complement strand
GTTTCTGGTTCTGGTGTTTCTGTCGGTTTGGGTTCGGTTACTTGAATCGTCTTGACTTCAGGAGCAACTTTTTGATTTTGACTGGGTTTAGCAACTGGAGTTTCTGGAACCGCAGGAGATGGGTTGACAATTGGTGTTTCTAATGCTGGTGTCGGTTTTGGTTCGGGGGTTGGTTTTGGCTTGGGTGCTTCGTAGGTGCGATCGACTATACCGCGTGTTTCTGCTACTGTTAGTTCACCCCGCACTAATTTAGAAAGGGTATCTTCGCCAAGCGGTTGGTAATTTATCAGTCTGACTGTATTATTAAAGGCGTTTTTGACTAAATTTCCTCGTTCGTCGATCAATTCTAGCTGTACCCAGTTTTTCCCTGGCTTGAATCCTTTAAGATATATAGGTTGCCATTGGTCGATCGCAAAACTTTGACCGTTGACTGTGGCTCGAATTTTCCAATCGAGTATTTCATCTTGGGAGTTTTCTTGAGCGACTAGATGCAGGGGAGCATTTGTCAAGTAAAAGTCCAGCATGATGGGTTGGGCCCCGTAGGTGTCTTGGGGCTGATTGTAGGTGAGCTGGGGTAAAGTTCGATCGGGATTATTGTCTTGAGTTTTCGTAAAAAT
>DMYK01000107.1 GCA_003483675.1 Microcoleaceae cyanobacterium UBA11344 | reverse complement strand
TCGCGCCAGCAAACTTTGGTGGGCCGCAAAAACCGCAATCAGTACCGTTTGGGCGATCGGGTGGAAGTTCAAGTCAAGAGTGTTGATTACTATCGCCAGCAAATTGATTTAGTTGCTGTTGGCGGCGGCAGTCAAGCTTTTGATGATGATGAATAATCATTAGTCATTAGTCATTAGTTATTGGTTATTGGTTATTTCCTGCAAATAACCAGTAACAAATAACCAGTAATATCGTTTCCGGCTGCACCGGAATGATATAGAGGAAACGGCAGTGCCCTGTCCCTACCCAAAATAATATTGTAGGGACACGGCACTGCCGTCTCCTAATTTCGGCTACTGATAATTCCGATGCTATCGGAATTGATATGAAACATTGACAGACTGTGCTACTCTAAAATATTAGTGATAAAAACTTCATCAACAGCAAAACGTGTCCCCAATATACATACTTGGGGCTGGGCCTGCCGGTCTAGCTGCCGCTTACACCCTCACACAGCAAGGTCAAACAGTTGTCGTCATTGAGCGAGACTCAAAAGTTGGCGGACTCGCTAAAAGCATCGAGTACCAAGGATTTATTCTCGATCTCGGCCCCCACCGTTTTTACACTAAAATTCCGCCCGTCCTCAAACTCTGGAATGAAGTTTTGGGCACCGAACAAGTCACAGTCAGCCGCCTCACCCGCATTTACTATAACGGCAAATACTTTAGCTATCCCCTCAAAGCTTTTGAAGTCTTATTTGCCTTGGGAATTGTGGAAAATATCCGCATCTTTTTTTCTTATTTAGTAGCAAAACTGTTACCCAACCGCCACCCTAAAAATTTTGCAGAATGGGTTGAAGCTAAATTTGGCAAGCGTTTATCTGAGATATTTTTTGAAGGTTATACAGAAAAACTTTGGGGGATTCCCTGCACTAAAATTAGTGCTGAATGGGCCGCCCAGCGGATTAAAGGACTTTCCCTGCTCAAAGCACTTCGCACCGCTTTTTTTGGTAGTGATGGCAAAGTTAAAAGCCTAATCGATCAATTTCAATTTCCCCGTTTAGGCTCAGGGCAATTATACGACAAAATCAGCGACTATCTACTGGGCAAAAATCAGGAAATTCTCCTGAATACAGAAGTAGTGCGGGTGCACGAGCACAACAGCCGCGTCACTCAACTCACTCTGAGAAATCGCCAAACCGGAGTAGAGTCAACGGTTGGCTGTAGTGCAGTGATTTCCTCAGTGCCACTGAATACATTAGTAAATCAAATGATTTCACCCCCCCCCGTAAGCAAATCTTATCATTGGCGCGATCGCTCAAGTTTCGCAACACAATTCTCGTTTATCTAATAATTGAAAGCAGTCAGTTATTCCCGGACAACTGGCTTTATATCAATGAGCCCAGTGTCAGCGTCGGGAGGGTAACTAATTTTGCCAATTGGTCGCATGAAATGCTATCGAATCAGCACCAAACGCCTTTATGCTGCGAATATTGGTGTAATCTCGACGAACCGATGTGGCGGCAGCCGGAAGCTGAACTTTTGAGTTTGGCTGAACAAGAATTGAGAAAAATTGGGCTGCTTCGCGATGAGAAGATTGCGGGAGGTTTTGTAGTTCGCTTGCCGCGTACTTACCCAATTTATGCAGGCGATTACAAATACATTTTATCAGAAATTCAAACTTATATCAAGCAATTTGAGAATTTGCAAGTTGTGGGTCGTTATGGTGCTTTTAAGTATAACAACCAAGACCACAGTTTGTTGATGGGAATTTTAGCGGCCCAGAATGTGTTGAACCCAGGGAAACATGACCTTTGGGAGGTGAATTCTGACAGTGAATATGTGGAAGAAGCGAGTGTTGATACTGCGACTACTCCCACTAGGCGAGCTGGTGTTGGAAGGCGACGAAAAATCCTACATTTTTTGCAGCAAATACTGTCGCAGAGTAAATTTTAGCTGATAAGTTTATCCGATCAAAAACAGGAGTTAATTAAAGATGAATGAGCGCAAAAATTTTAGGTTCAGTTTTACAATTTTGGCAGTGCTGTTAATAGGTTGCCTCTTGAGATTAGCAGTGCCCACTTTGGTATTCATATTCACTCAAGACTTGAAGATATTTTATGGAAATGACACTGGTTCGTTCATGCAACCAGCTTTTCAGTTAATAGAACACGGTAAATTTTTCAATAATGGTCAACCTGAATTATTCCGCACTCCCGGATATCCATTATTTTTGATTCCCGGAATGCTGCTAGGACATCTAGAAATTGTGACAATACCTATGCAAATATTTCTAGATTGTTTTACCATATATCTGATCTACAAAATTGCCTTACATCTCTTCAAGGTAGAAAAAATTGCTACTTTATGTGCTTTCCTGTATGCAATTGAACCCCTGGCTGTTCTCCGTTCATCAATTCTCATGTCTGAAAGTTTATTTACCACTTTATTGAGTTTATTTTTATATCAGTTGATTGTGTTTTTTGATAGCAGGTCGTGGAAACATTTAATATTTGCAGCAATTGCCTTAACAGCTTCTATTTATGTCAGGCCGATAGCATATTACTTGCCTTTCCCTATCGCTGCTATTCTCCTGGTTAAAAGCTCGATAAAGAAGCCTATAAATAAACTTTTAATTATTCAGAGTTGTGTGTTTTTCATGGTGACAATGAGTAGTCTTGGGATTTGGCAACTCAGGAATTATATCCAAACAGGATATTCGGGATTTACTGCTGTTTCTGATTACAATCTATATTGCTATAACGGGGCATCTGTAATTTCCAGAGAAAAAAATATTCCATTCAAAAAAGTGTTTGAACAGCTTGGATGTACTGAAAGAGAAAAGTATTTTACAATTCACCCGGAACAGCAACAATGGAGTCAGGCTCAAATCTATATTTACATGGGTAAAGAAGGAAAGAAGATGATTCAGAGTCATCCTTTTACTTACTCAATTTATCATTTAGAAGGAATGTTAGCGACTTTAATTGAGACTCCAGGCAAGCGGTATTTAAGGCTATTCTCTAGTTCATTTGAAAAAAGCGTGAGTTTAGTTAATCAAATGCCAAAAGTTTTGACAGGAACAGCTAATTTTACAAAAGTTATTGAGCTTGCTAAAAAAAGTCCTATACTCTTGGGTGTTGACGCAATTTTATTGTTATTATTATGCACATATTATTTGGGCGTAGGTGTGGCATTGCTATCCAAGAAATTTGTAATAAATATGCCTGTAATTACACTGTTTAGTGTGGCTGTCTACTTGGTTACGCTGTCAGGTGTAGTTGGAGCCAATAGGTTTCGGCTCACAATTATGCCAATAATCTGTCTGCTGGCTGGATATGGCTTGTGGCTGATTGTAGATAAAATTAAGCCCAAAAATATTCAGGAGTAAGGCGACATTGGTAACTTTTCTCGTTTCGGGCCCGAAGAATTAGTATTATTTAACCGCGAAGACGCGAAGGACACGAAGGAAGAAGAAAGAAGGAAGTAATAGTAATATCGAGTCGGCAATGTTGGGGTAATTCGATCGCGCTATAATTAGTGAGCTTATTGCTGGATAATTGCCCATGACTAATTCTGTTTCAGTCCCCGCCCAACCCCTGATCGTAGGAGTTACCGGTGCATCGGGACTGATTTACGCGGTGCGAACTCTCAAATATCTCTTGGAAGCCGATCGCGCGATCGAACTCGTGGCTTCCAAGTCTACTTACATGGTTTGGCAAAGCGAACAGAACACCCGAATGCCCGCAGAAACGACGCTTCAAGAGGAATTCTGGCGGGCACAAGCGGGAGTCCCCACAATGGGTAAACTCCGGTGCCATCCCTGGCAAGATGTTGGTGCTAATATTGCTAGTGGCTCGTTTCGTACTCAAGGGATGATCATTATTCCCTGTAGCATGAGTACACTGGGCAAGTTGGCGGCTGGCTTGAGTTCGGATTTGCTCGAAAGAGCCGCCGATGTTCAACTCAAGGAAGGGCGAAAATTGGTAATCGTACCTAGGGAAACGCCTTTTAGTTTGATTCACCTGCGGAATTTGACTACGTTGGCGGAAGCTGGAGCTAGAATAGTGCCAGCGATTCCTGCTTGGTATCACAATCCGCAAACTATTGAAGATTTGGTAGACTTTGTGGTGGCTCGTACTTTAGATCAGTTGGGTATTGATTGTGTTCCTCTCAAACGCTGGAAGGAAGATTAAGGGAGTTAGTTGTTATTTGTTAGTTGTTATTTGTTAGTTGTTATTTGTTGGTTCCAATTCCCAATCACCAATAACTAATAACCCAGAACAAATAACCCTTCGACTTCGCTCAGGGCACCAGAACAAATAACCAATAACCAACAACAAATAACCAATATTATTAATATGCGTGCTGTATTTTTGCTAGTAATTGTGGTGGGGCTGACTATTTTTGCCCTGCAAAATGTGGAGCCGTCTTTGTCGCTGGTGTTTTTGGGAATGCGATCGCCCGCTTTGCCACTATCTATCTGGATCTTATTCAGCATGGGGGCGGGAGTTGTGACTTCTTTGTTGATTTCTGGCTTGCTGGCTTTCTCAAATTACCTTTCTCAACCGCAAAACCGCACCAGCCGCGACAGTGGCAGCCGCACTTTCGCGGCGGATAAGAGGACACCTTACGCAGCGTCTCCCCCTCCCAGAAAACCGGAAATTGACCCCGATCGCCCTAGGGAAAATAGGGAAACTCAGCCTGCTTCTGGATACCGAACTGATTACGGTACGCCCACTGGTTATAATGCTCGGACTTTCCTACAGGATGTTCCGCCCCCGAACGCTGGTAACGCCAAGACTTATGCTCAAGCTGCGGCTTCTATTCCCACCGATGATGATGACGATTGGGTCTCAGGTGGCTCTAAAATTGGCTCTCAAGACGGTGAAGACGATTGGGGGCAAAATCGCGAAATTGTCGATCGATCGGCCGTAAATGACGTTGTAGAGGCAAATCCGAGGGATTATGAAGTCAAACAGGAGCCGAAAAGCAAGTCCTGGTCAGGCTCTGTCTACTCTTATGGCTATCGCGATCCGAGCAAATCTGGGGTGGGACAAACTGAGTCTGTCTACGATGCGGAATATCGGGTGATTGTTCCCCCCCAAGGGGCGGCGATTCCTGAGACAGGTGGCCCAGAAGTGGCTAAAAATAATAGTGAAGATGAGGATGATTGGGGATTGGATGAGGATGATGATGATGAGTTTGAGGACGATCGCCCCAGTGGCGGGCCGATTAACCTGAAAAAATAGCAAAATATCGGAGGATTTGACTGTGGATTTATTGAGAGGAGTGAACCTCTATCTCGTCGGGATGATGGGCGCGGGGAAAACAACGGTGGGGCGCATTTTGGCAAAGAAATTAAAGTATCATTTTTTTGATACTGATGCAGTCATTGCTCAAGTTGCTAATCAGTCGATCGCAGATATTTTTGCGGAGCAAGGAGAGGAGGCATTTCGGGAATTAGAAACTCAAGTGCTTGGCCAATTGTCTGCTTATACAAATTTGATTGTTGCTACGGGTGGTGGCATTATTTTGCGATTGACTAATTGGAGTTACCTGCACCACGGTATAGTGGTTTGGCTGGATGTGCCTGTAGACCAACTGTGCGATCGCCTGCGGGAAGACACCACTCGACCCCTACTGCGGGATGGTGAGCTCAAATCCAAGCTGGAAACCCTCTTGAAGGAGCGAGAGCGTTTCTATGCTCAAGCAGATGTCCGAGTCTGTGCAAATATTAGCGAAACGCCGGAAGTTGTGGCCGCTAGGGCGATCGAGGAAATCGAAAAAGCGATCGAATCCAAAAATCGATCGGGCCCCGCCTTCGATGTGAATTAAGCCGCGCAAATCAGTTTCTCGTTCAATCAGTCCGTTTGAATGCCCAATATATGCCTTCTTAACCGGATTTCACCCGACGCGGTGCCTAAGTTTGTTGAGTATGAGGAGCGGGCGGGAGATTTTGTACAAAAACTAATGGCAGACCGGTTTGATGTGTTATAATCCGCTGCTAACTTCTCCGCAAAAATAAAATGGCCCCACCGCAGTCGGGCTGTAGGGCGCAAGGACAGTTAAACGCTAATTAGATTGTCGGAAACTTTAGCACCAATGGTATCCTCCCATGTGACGATTTCCCGATCGTCCATTCACTCATTAAGTCTCCCGTATCAAAAAATGTAACCCAGCAGCGATCGAATTCAAGCTGTTCTATTCTAAAAACAATACCTCATGCATTCTGACGAGCAGCTCGATCAAGCTGCTTTTTTATGGCAGTTATGGGTTATTTGTGATTTGTTATTTCTTAGTAAAAATTACAATGGCGGCCACAGGATACTGCCATTTTTTAACAAAAGATCTAGCGCTCCGCCCAACCCCAAGCCTGTCATAGACACAGCAGCTAATACCTTAAAAGCACCCCATTTTTTTAAACCAGACATTTGAATGTCTAGTCTTGCTAAAGCTCCGGCTGAAAACAAGACTAAACCAGTAGCAAAAAGGTGCAACCATGTAACAACTATAACTGCAAAAAGAGCTGATAAAATGATAGACATAAAAGCACCTGTATCAGTCTTAAACCACCGGGTAATTAAGGTTCTTGTGTCTCTCAGCGGGAACGACAAGAGGAAAGCTAATAGCAAAACGGCAGCTACAGAGAAAAGCCAAGCAATCGGCAAGGGAATCTTAAAGGCAGATAATTTCCAGCCAAAAGTGAAGTAGGTAACAAAAAGTAGAGTTAGGGAAACCCAAGAGTTTTTTCTCATCTTACCGATCGGATTTTTTGCTGGGCTACAGGTTAGTAGAAATAGCTTGCACCGGACAAGTAGGGATGCACTGCTCGCAGACGATACAGCGCGATCGAGCAAACGTTAGTTTAAAGCTTTCTGGGTCAAGGGTCAAGGCTTCTGTGGGGCAAACCCCCGTACACAAGCCACAGTGAACGCAGATATCTTCGTCTATGAGTATTTCCCTGCTGGCTAGGGAAACGCCGATGTTTTGCGATCGCATCCAGTCGATCGCCGCTTCTAGTTGGTCGATGTCCCCTGATAACTCTAGCACCAGTTTGCCCACTTGATTCGGAGCCACCTGAGCGCGGATAATGTTGGCAGCAACATTAAAATCTTTTGCCAGTCGGTAGGTGACAGGCATTTGGATCGATCGCTGCGGAAACGTCAGCGTTACCCGTTTTTTCATGCCTCTAGTCCTCGGTAATTTACAGGGAATTTTTTGATTCTGATCTTTTAGCGTACTTGAGATTTGTCAGCGGCACGCAAGTTTAACAAAATATTTATTATAAACGTGTTGTGATCTCATAATGTGGTATAATCGGAGACGGATATTAAAAATAAAACACCTACAATTAAAATCAAAATCCATTTTATGAGTCCCAAATCGCCAAAATCAACTGCTGCCCCCGCACCCAAAAAATCCGAAGCAAAAGCAGCGACGCGCATCAGAAACTTATTAATTGTGTTAGCAGCGATCGCCCTTTCAGTATCGATCTTTTTCGGAATACGAACTCAAACGCCATCAAGTAGTCTCACCGCAATGGCCAAAGCCTCCGCACCTCTGGAAACAGCTTTAGTCAATGGCAAGCCGACACTAATAGAATTTTATGCTAATTGGTGCGGTAGCTGTCAGGCAATGGCAAAGGATTTGAGCGAAATCAAACAGAAATACGCCGCACCGCTAAATTTTGTGATGCTGAATGTGGACAATGATAAATGGCTACCAGAAGTTTCAAAATATCGGGTAGATGGCATTCCACACTTTGTTTATTTGAACAATAAAGGCAGCGCCGTTGCTGAAACGATCGGCGAAGCGCCGCGCAGTATTATGGAAGCTAATTTAGAGGCTTTAATTGCAGGTAAAGATTTGCCACACGCGCAAGCTACGGGTCAAGTTTCTAATTTTACTCCCCCAGTTGCGCCTGTGAAAACAAGCAGTTCCGACCCCCGCGCCCACGGGAGTCAAGTACAGTGAAAGAAGTCATTAGTCCGCAGTCATTAGTCATTAGGAATAAGACTGTAGGGGCGGGTTTTACAAACAAGAATTGCCGAAAACCCATAATATAGTAAACCCGCCCCCACCCAACGGCAAATCGCAATCTACCTCTTTCAAGATACAAGGGGCGGGTTTTACTAGAACTCTTGCGGTGCAGCTACAAGCATAAATAAACCCGCCCCCACTAAAAGTCAATCAAAAAGCCGATCGCAACTTTTATCGCTCTCTATTTTGGGCGATCGGCTACCTCTAAAGGAATATTCAAAAAAACAATTTTGAGATTTTATTAAGATTTATTATACTTGTAAGGTGCGGAGCGTAAATATGCGATCGCTCCCGATCGAAAATAAAGCCTCACCGACAGCAATTTGCTCGCAAGCCCCGCAATTCAAAGCTCGGGTCAACTCTTCAATCCAAAATCCCAAATCCCAAATCTCAAATCGAATGACTCCTGAAAAAACCGGATTCAGCATTAGCGCGATCGCCATTCGTCGCCACATCGGCACCCTGATGCTGACACTGGCGATTATAGTCATGGGCGCTTTCTACATCACCCAACTACCCGTTGACTTGCTACCATCCATCACCTATCCCCGCATCGGCGTCCGCTTAAACGCCCCCGGAGTCTCCCCAGAAGTAGCAGTAGACGAAGTTACCCGCCCCCTCGAACAAGGACTTTCCGCCACCGAAGGCGTCACCCAAGTTTTCTCCCGTACCCGTGAAGGACAAGTCAGCGTCGATTTATTCTTCAAACCAGGTGGCGACATCAACCAAGCCCTCAACGACGCCACAGCCGCCGTCAACCGCATTCGCAACCGACTCCCCGATACAGTCGAATCCCCCACCCTGTTCAAATTTGACCCTTCCCAACAGCCAGTTTACGAATTTGCCCTCACTTCCAACTCCCTGCAAGGCGTAGATTTGCGAGTATTTGCCGACGAAGAATTAGCCCGCGAATTAAACGTAATTCCAGGAGTAGCAGCAGTTGACGTTGCCGGCGGCGTGCAAGAAGAAATTCAAGTAAATATTGACTTAAATCGCTTGCAATCTTTAGGCGTAAGTATTTCGGATGTTTTAAACGCCCTCCAAGCCCGCAACCTCGACACTTCCGGCGGGCGGCTCCAGCAAGAATCGGCGGAACCTTTAACCCGCACAGTCGGGCGGTTTCGGAATGCGAAAGAAATTCAGGCAATTTCTTTTCAAGCATCGGGTTCCAATCCGCCAAAACGAGTTTTTTTGCGGGATTTTGCGAAAGTCATTGACGGGACTGAAGAAGAACGAGTTAAAGTATTTCTCAATCAGAAACCCGCCGTAAAAATTACCGTTCAAAAGCAGCCGGATGCAAATACGATCGCAGTTGTAGACGACATCAAAAAGCGGCTAGAAGAATTAAAAACATCGGGGCTGATTCCCGAAGGCACGACGATAATCAATACCTTCGATGAGTCTAAATTCATCCGCGATTCTATTTCCAACGTCGTATTTTCGGGTTTAACCGGTGCGGTTTTGGCGGGAGCATCAGTTTTGCTTTTCCTCGCTTCCCTACGCCAGACTTTGATTATTGTCCTGGCAATTCCCCTCGCCACTTTAATGGCGATTATCTTGATGGGAGTTTTTCACCTATCTCTCAATGTCTTCAGTTTGGGCGGTTTGGCTTTGGGCGTGGGAATTGTAGTCGATAATTCGATCGTCATGTTGGAGAATATTGTTGAAGGAACCAGCAATAAAAACAATGTACATGGCAAGCGCTTGACTGACAAACAGTTGATGCAGCAAGCCGAAAACAGCAGTCAAGAATTAGAATCAGCTTTATTTGCTTCTACCATCACTAACTTAGTTGCTGTACTGCCATTTTTGCTAATAGGCGGCTTAGTTTCCTTACTTTTCAACGAATTAATTCTCACCATTAGTTTTTCCGTCGCCGCCTCTCTGATTGTCGGATTGACAGTTGTCCCGATGATGGCTTCTCGACTGCTAGCGCTGCGGGTATCCAGCGGTTTGAGCAACTTTTGGCCGCTGCGCGCATTCAATCAAGGGTTTAACAATGCTACCATCGGTTACGGGAAATTTTTATCGGGAATATTGCGGTGGCGCCTAGTTGTAATTGTACTAGCTATTGTCTTATTGGGCGGCGGTAGCTTGCAGTTGGCTGGTCAAATTCCCCAGGAAATCTTGCCCAGAATTAATACCGGTCAAGCGAGATTGTTTGCTTTGTTTCCCGCCGGGACAAATTTGGAAACCAATCAAAAAGTGATGGCAGAAGCTGATAAAATTATTCTCAGCCAGCCAGAAACTCAATACACTTTGACGACGGTGGGCGGGCTTTTGTTTGGGAACAATACTATTGAGAATTTGCTCAGAGGTGGCTGCAATATTACGCTCAAACCTGGCAGTAATACCCTAGCTTATGTAGAGCGAGTTACTCAAGAATTGAATAAAATTGATTTGCCTAAAAATACTCGCTTGCGACTGAATCCAGAAAATGTCCGGGGTTTAGTTTTGACTAATTCTCCCGTCCGGGGCGCGGAAATTGATATCATGCTTCAGGGCGAAAATGAGCAGCTTTTGCTGCAAGCTAGCCGCGACATTTTGGGAAATTTGGATCGGAAGGTAAAATTAGCGCGTTTCCGCCCGGATGCAGATCCGCAGCAGCAGGAAGTGCAGATTCGTCCCAACTGGGAACAAGCGGAAATTTACGGTTTGAATGCGAAGCAAATTGGAGAGACAATTCAGACAGCAATTCAAGGTACTGTTGCTACGCAGTTGCAGCGGGGAAACCGTTTGGTGGATGTGCGAGTACAGTTCGATCGCGCTTCTGTCAAGTCTATTTCTGAACTGAAGTTTATCCCTTTAACTGTTAGGAATAATAGTCTGATTCGGTTGGGCGATGTGGCAAATATTGAAGTGGGAAAAGCACCGGGGGAAGTTCAAAGGCTTAACCAGCGACAAGTTTTCCTGAGAGCTGGGAATATTAATAAGGGCGCGAGTTTGGGCGATGCTTTGAAACAAGTGGATGCAGTTTTATCGGAAATTAAATTGCCGCAGGGAGTGCGAGTTATACCGAGTTCGGCGGCGGAAACTAACCGGGAATTGCAAAGTTCTCTGATTGTTTTGGGTTCTTTGGCGACGTTTTTAGTATTTGTGGTGATGGCGGTGCAGTACAATTCCCTTGTCGATCCGTTGGTGATTATGTTAACGGTGCCGCTGGCTTTGGCTGGGGGGATTTTTGGGCTGTATGCGACGAAAACTGCGATCGGCGCAACGGTGATTGTGGGCGTAATTTTGCTGGTGGGAATTGTGGTAAATAATGCGATTATCATGGTGGAGTTGGCTAATCAAATTATCGCAGATGAAGGAGTCGATCGCACAACAGCAATTCTCAGGGCTGCACCTCAACGTTTGCGTCCGATTTTGATGACAACTATTACCACAGTTTTGGGTTTATTCCCCCTCGCTTTGGGTATTGGAGACGGTTCGGAGTTTCTGCAACCTTTGGGGGTGGTGGTGTTTTCGGGTTTGTCGCTGGCGACTTTGCTGACGCTGTTTATCATTCCCTGTTTCTATATTTTGCTGCACGATTTCTTTGGGATGTTTGCAGCGAAGAAGAAACCGCAGCCTGTTGCTATTCCCGTGCAGAAGGCGGCGACAAAGACTCCGAATTTGTAAAACATAGCATCAGCAAATACTGTAGAACACCATTCTTACACATACTGTAGGGGCGGGTTCACCCAGAGTTTTAAAGGATACCAAAAGACTCAAAAACCCGCCCCCGCGCGAAATTCCTGAAGATTGATATTGGTGCAAGATTTGAGTGGGTGGGGGCGGGTTTATTTAACCTGTTTGCCGCCCGATAGGCTATTGGTGAACCCGCCCCTACAGGTTAATTGAAAATGGCGCAAAATTTGAGTTAAAATAGAGTCTATCAACGCAGTAAACTTAAATATTTTTATGCTAATTTCACCAAAACATGAAAGACAAATTGACGGCGGGATATTGGCTATAAATCAAACCACTAATTCCGAGTGGGCTATTGCGACAAGTTGCGGTCAAAATGTCACTGTATGCGATCGCAACTTGTCGCCAAAATACGAATACCAGCTTCCCGACGAAATTAGCCGTTCAGCCATCAGCCCCAAAGGCGATTTGCTGGCAGCAATTATGGCAAATGGCAATCATTTAGCAATTGTGACAGCAGAAAACCAGCTAGTTTTTGAAGAACAGCTACCTAACCCTCCTAACTATAATGGATTTGAGGACTGCTGGTTTGATGCAGACGGCGTGCGTTTTTGGTGCATGAAATTAATTGGATTCGAGGAAGTCGAAATTCAAATCCGCGATACCAATTCATGGCAAATTCAGCGAAAAGTTTTGCTCGAAGACCCTTTTGGATCGAGTACCTTCTCGTTTTACCCACACCCAGAAAATCAAATTTTAGCTCTTTGGGCTTGTTGCGGTCAGAACGGACAGCAAATCTACTGGCTTTATGATGATGGTACAGAAATTCACGCCGTGGAAGTTCCGTGTCCCTATGACACAGCGCCCCCAGAATTTCATCCTGCTGGTGGCGAATTTGTGGTTGTACATGATTGTGGGCGACAAATCAGCCGATTCAGTTTTCCTGACTGCAATCTACTTGGAATATGTGAATGGCCTTGGCCTGATTCTGATGACGGTTTTGGGTATTATATGTGCTACCTATCAGACGATCGCATTCTAGTTAACACTGATGAAGGGATAATGTACCTAATCGAACTTGACAAAATGGAGATATCAGATGAACTGATTTTAAGCGGTCATGAACCGCGTCCTTCTCAAGAACTTTATCCTAATCTCAAGGATGTTGAAGAAGGGCTTTGTGGCGACTTGCACTATTTCTATCGTTTTGATTCAAATAGCATTCTGTCCGTTCATTCACAAGTGCTGAGTCAACAACCTGACTCCAAACAGAAGACATTAGTTATTTTCGGTGAAAAAGAGCTTTTTGGTTCCCTGGCGAAGGTACAAGAATCCGCACCCTACAGTAAATTATTCATTCAATCTTTAGGCATTTCTTAAGGCTTTTCAATTTTCAAGAACAGGCTTTCCGGCCTGTTCCACAAAGAAAGAATCAGTTTTATTGTGGGGTATCCTGCCCGCCCCTAACGCGACTGACGCACTCTACCAGAATTATAGGTGCATTTGACATCAGAAATTATTTATGTTACACTATATACTACACAAGAATCGCAAAAATAAATCCTAACAAAAATGCCCTACGAAAAATTAGACATATCAACCCCAAAACCCGTGCTATCTTGGGCAAATCACGCCCTGGGCGCCATAGAAACCAAGATGGCAGAAAATGTAGCATCTTTGCCATTTGTCTTCAAACACGTCGCACTAATGCCCGATGTACATTTAGGCAAAGGTGCTTTAGTCGGTTCAGTAATTGCTACAAAAGAAGCGATTATTCCGGCTGCTGTGGGCGTGGATATTGGTTGTGGCGTAATTGCTTTAAAAATGCCCTTTAACTCTGACAAATTAGAAGGGAAACTCAAACTAATTCGCCTCGATATCGAAGCTGCAATTCCTGTCGGATTTGCCGAAAACAAGGAAGTAGAAAAAACTGTCACCAACTGGCAGGGATGGCGAGAATTTAAGGAACTTCATCAAGGTGTGCAGCACCAAGACAATAAAGCCTTAAAACAATTGGGCTCCCTCGGCGGCGGCAATCATTTTATTGAGGTTTGCATTGATACTGAAAACTTTGTTTGGCTGATGCTACATTCCGGTTCTCGCGGCATTGGGAATTTGCTCGCACAGCACCATATCGACACTGCTAAAGATTTAGCTAAACTGGCAGAAATTAGTCTTCCTGACCAAGATTTGGCTTATTTTGTAACAGGTACAGCGGAGTTTGCCGCTTATTGGCACGATTTGCAATGGGCGCAAAATTATGCTCGTTTTAATCGCGATGTGATGATGAATCGGTTTAAGCGCATTGTGGAAAAGCACGTTGCGGGCGGCAAATCTATTAAGCCGTTATTGGAGGTGAATTGTCATCACAATTACGCGGAAAAAGAGGTGCATTTTGGGGAAGATGTGTATGTTACTCGCAAGGGTGCTGTACGCGCAAATGTACAGGATTATGGGATTATTCCGGGTTCGATGGGGGCGAAGTCTTTTATTGTGAAGGGTAAAGGTAATGCTGAAAGTTACTGTTCTTGCTCTCACGGTGCGGGGCGATTGATGTCTCGAACTCAAGCAAAAAATGT